>JBGQGT010000062.1:0-9285 GCA_041497595.1 Gammaproteobacteria bacterium | reverse complement strand
GAATTGATGAAGGGCGAAATCGGCGTGGAAAGCACGGTCGGTGTGGGCAGTGTGTTCTGGATCGAACTGAACCTGACGGCTGAACCACAACCTGCCGCCGCAGCCGAACCCACGGCTGTCGGCCAAGCGCAAGTTCATGCCGACGGGCGCTTGCGCACCCTGCTCTATGTCGAGGACAACCCCGCCAATCTGATGCTGGTCGAGGATCTCATCGCGCGCCGTCCCGAAATTCGCTTGCTCAGTGCGATGGACGGCAACCGCGGCATCGAGATTGCGCGCGCCTCCCGGCCGGATGTAATCCTGATGGACATCAATCTGCCTGGCATCAGCGGTATCCAAGCGCTGAAGATCCTGCGCGCAGACCCGGCAACAGCGCACATCCCGGTGGTTGCGCTCAGCGCCAACGCAATGCCCCGCGATATCGAGAAGGGTCTGGAGGCGGGATTCTTCCGCTATCTCACCAAACCCATCAAGGTCAGCCAGTTCATGGATGCGCTGGACGTGGCACTGAAATTTGCGACAAGCGGAGCCGGCCCGCGCAAATGAAGGGGAAAAAGCATGATGGTTAGTGCACCCGACATTCTCAACGCCAGCATCCTGATTGTTGACGATCAGGAGTCCAATGTCAGTCTGCTCGAGCAAATGCTGCGTGAAGCCGGCTACGCCTGCGTGTCCTCGACCATGAATCCGCACGAGGTCTGCGCGCTGCATCGCAAAAACCGCTACGACCTGATCCTGCTCGACCTGCAGATGCCCGGCATGGATGGATTCCAGGTGATGGAAGGCCTCAAGACAAACGATGCGGACAGCTACCTTCCGGTCCTCGTGATCACCGCCCAACCCGGCCACAAGCTGCGCGCGTTGCAGTCCGGCGCCAAGGATTTCATCAGCAAGCCGTTCGATCTGGTCGAAGTCAAGACGCGCATCCACAACATGCTGGAAGTGCGGCTGCTGTACAAGAAACTCGAGAATTACAACAAGGTGCTGGAACAGGCGGTGCAGGAACGGACCGCCGAACTGCGCGAAAGCGAGGCCCGCTATCGCAGCCTGACCGAACTGGCCTCCGACTGGTACTGGGAGCAGGACGAGAATGGGAACTTCACCAAGGTTTCCGGCCCGGTCTTGGAGATGCTCGGAATCCGGGTCTCCGCTTTGGTGGGAGATGCAAGCGGCTTTCAGGTGGCAGGCTGGAACGAGGCGGAGCGGGAGGCACTGCAGGCCAGCATTGCAGCCCGGCAGCCATTCCTGGATTTCGCCTTCAGCCGCCTCAATGCCGATGGCTCGAAACAAGAGTTTCGGGTGAGCGGGGAACCGATGTTCAACCGGTCCTCCCGCTTCATCGGTTACCGCGGAATCGGCGTGGAAGTCAACGCAAAGAAATAGGACGCACGATCCCGACGCTCAGTGATGTCTTCACCCCACAGTCCGAATCAAAACCTTCTTCTTGCTGCCCTGCCAGCGACCGAGTTCGAGCGCCTGTCTCCCCATCTGGAACTGGTCCCGCTGCCGCTCGGTGAGATCCTCTACGAACCCGGCGGACAGATGCAGCACGCCTATTTCCCCACTACCGCTATCGTGTCGCTGCACTATGTCATGGAGTCTGGCGCATCGGCCGAATCCGCGGGGGTAGGCAACGAAGGCGTCGTCGGTATTGCGCTGTTCATGGGGGGGGAGACCACGCCAAGCTCGGCCGTGGTGCAGACTGCCGGCCACGCGTACCGGCTGGCGGGCCGCCTGCTGAAGCAGGAATTCAATCGCGGCGGCTCGATGCAGCGCTTGTTGTTGCGCTACACCCAGGCGCTGATTACACAGACGATCCAGACTGCGGCCTGCAATCGGCATCATTCGGTGGAGCAGCAGCTGTGCCGCTGGTTATTGTTGACCCTCGATCGAGTCCCCTCGCGTGAGTTGATCATGACGCAGGAACTGGTCGCCAGCATGCTCGGCGTGCGCCGGGAAAGCATTACGGAAGCCGCCGGAAATCTGCAGCGCGCCGGTGTTATCCGCTACCGCCGTGGCCACATCGGAGTGCTTGAGCGCTCCGGACTGGAGACCCGCGCGTGCGAGTGCTACGCCGTGGTCAAGAAGGAATGGAGCCGCCTGTTTTCCGAGTGCGGTCCCGCCAGGGCGTTGCCAGTGGCGTCCGATAACCGCCGCCGGCCAACAGGCCCGCTCGGCGAAATCGTCAGCGAGGACTTCGCCCGCTGAGCAGCGTTGCGGCATTCGATTGTTCCCCGGGCCGTTCGGTTCGCCAGCCCACATAAGGCGCACCTCAATTCGCTGCAACCGGCAGCTGCGCAAGGCTGCGGTGAATATATTTCGCTGAATGTGTGCTGGCACGCGGACCGTCATCAGGCTGCAGGGGATGATGATGCATGCGACTGGTCAGTATCTTTCCGCTTTTGCTGGCAGTCAGATGGATGGAAGCAACAAGGCAAGGCGGAAAAAGCGCAACTTATTCATCGAGAGAAACCATGAAAACTTCATTTACCAAGAAGCAACTCAGCTTCGCCGTGGCATGCGCCCTGGCGCTGGGATTCGCCTCCGGCGCCGCGCGCGCCCAGGCTCTCGCGCCTGCCGCTGAAAGGGCACTCGTGAACTCCACGGGCAGCCAGATTTGGAAGAACGGCTTCGGAGAGTGCTGGCACACCAGCTTCGGCCCAGCGCCGCTTTCCACCGCCGAATGCGACTCGAACTACAGGCCGGTCGCGCAGTACATTGCGCCCGCCCCTGCGCCGTACGTCGCGCCCGTGGTGGTCGCCGCAGCCACTCCGCAACCGGTGTACGAAAAAGTGACCTTTGACGCGGATGCACTGTTCGACTTCGACAAGGCGGTGCTGCGCGCCGAAGGCCGTGCCGCGCTGGATTCGTTCGTCGGCAACATCAGAGGCGTCACTCCCTCGACGATCACGGCAGTCGGGCATACCGACCGCCTGGGTTCCGACAGCTACAACCAGACCCTTTCCGAGGAACGCGTAGCAGCGGTGAAGGCCTATCTGGTCAGCCAGGGAATCGAGGCGAACAGCGTGCAAACCGAAGGCAAGGGCGAATCGCAACCGGTGACGAAGGCCGGCGATTGCATGGGCGGCCAGAGCGCGAAGCTCATCGCCTGCCTGCAGCCCGACCGGCGCGTGGAAGTGGAAGTGTCCGGATCGAGGATCAAGCAGTAATCGAGCCGAGAACTGGAAGCAAGAGAAAGGCCCTGCCAACGCAGGGCCTTTTCCAAATCTAAGGAGACAGCGAAGATGGATCGGGCAATGCACGAATTCGATCGGGCCAGAGGCAGGATGGCCGGCGATTTCAGGACTATGATTGCCGACAGCGAGGATCTGCTGAAGGCCGCGGCGACGGTGTCGGGCGAAGGCTTCACGGCGGCGCGGACGAAATTCGAGGACAAAGTAAAGCGCGCCAAAGCCACACTGGCAGACGCGACGCAACCGCTGATCGACAGGACCAGGGAAACCGCCGCTGCCGCAGACGGTTACGTACGCGACAATCCATGGACCGCCGTTGGTGTCGCGACTGCAGCCGGAGTGTTGATCGGCTTTCTGGCCGCGAAGCGATAGGCGACCGACGCGCAGGACGGGTGAGTCGACCCCCGCTGTGAACGAGGAAAGCACCCCGGCCGCGGAGTCCGCGGCGGCCCCGGCGCTGCGCGACTCGCGCATTAACCTGGCGTCGGGCGGCTTGGCGCTTCTCGCGCTGGCCGCCGCTTTGTACCTGGCGCGCGGTTTCTTCGTGCCGCTGCTGATCGGCATCCTGGCGAGCTACGCGCTGCACCCGCTGGTGAACTGGCTCCAGGCGTGCCGCGTGCCGCGTAGCATCGGCGCGGCATTGGTGCTGGCGATGGTGGTCGGGAGCTTCTCCTGGATCGCGGTCTCGATGAGCGGCGACGCCGAGGCGCTGATCGAGAAGCTGCCCGAGGCCGCCCGCAAGCTGCGCCAGGATTTGAGCACCGCGCGCTCGGGCGCCCCGACCGCACTGCAGAATATGCAAGAAGCCGCCCACGAGCTCCAGGGGGCTGCCGCCGATGCGGGCGCGCAGCCCGAAGCAGGCGCCAAATCGGGAACGAGCGCGGGAACACGCGCGAGGCCGGCAGCGGTCGCGGCCCAGGCGCCCGAGCCCACCTGGCTGCGCGACTACACGCTCGCGCAGACCGCATTGCTCGCCACAGTTGCCGCGCAGACCCCGATCGTGCTGCTACTGACCTATTTCCTGCTCGCTTCCGGACAGCACTTCCGGCGCAAGCTGGTACAGCTCGTCGGGCCGTCGCTGTCGCGCAAGAAGGACGCCGTGCGCATCCTCGAGGAGATCGACGTGCAGGTCCAGCGCTACCTGTTCGCCATGCTCGCGTCGAACGCCCTGCTCGCCGTCGGCACCTGGCTCGCATTTCTGGCGCTCGGCCTGGACCAGGCGGGCGTCTGGGGCGTCACTGCCGGGGTGCTTCACTTCGTCCCCTACCTCGGCTCGGCGGTGATCGCGCTCGGCAGCGGCGTGGCCGCTTTCCTGCAGTTCGGATCGCTGCCTTACGCGCTCGCCGTGGCGGGCGTGTCGCTGGTGGTGGCGGGTATGATCGGGTTCGCGTTCATGACCTGGCTGCAAGGCCGGTTCGCGCGCGTGAACGCCGCGGTGCTGTTCATCGCCCTGTTGTTCTTCGGCTGGCTGTGGGGCGTGTGGGGGCTGCTGCTCGGCGCGCCGCTGGTGGCCATCGCCAAGGTGGTGTTCGATCGGGTCGAATCGCTCAAACCTGCGGGCGAACTGCTCGGGCGCTAACTGTGTGACTTTGGGTACAAATCGTAACGCGCCAAGCCGCCTGCGTGCGGTCCTGACCAGGTCCTTGAACGCCTGGATCGACCACCGATCCGGCAGCAAAGGCGCGGCGCTGGCCTTTTATACGTTGTTCTCCATGACGCCCATCCTGATCCTTGCCATCGCGGGCGCCGGCTATTTCTTTGGCGCCGAAGCGGCCCAGGGCGAGATCATCGCGCAAGTCGAAGAACTGGTCGGGCGCAATGGTGCGCAGGCGATCCAGGCAATGCTGGCCGGCGCGCGAGATCCCGCCGCCGGGTTCACGGCGACCATGGTCGCGAGCGTCTTGTTGCTGGTCGGCGCCACCAGCGTCTTCGTCGAACTGAAGGGCAGCCTGGATGAACTATGGGGCATCGAACCACACAAAGGGCTGGCCATCATCGTATTCCTGCGGACCCGGCTCCATTCCTTCGGACTGGTGCTGGTGCTCGCCTTCCTGCTCCTCGTGTCTCTGGTGCTCAGCGCAGCGCTCGCCGTGCTTGAACGCTATGCAGGCGGGATCTGGAGCAGTTCCTACGGTATCCTCGCATTTGTCTCCTCGGCGATTGCATTCGGGGTCATCGCCTTTCTATTTGCGGTGATCTACAAAGTGCTGCCGGATGCCCCGCTTTCCTGGCGCGATGTCTGGATCGGCGCCGCATTCACGGCGGGGTTGTTCAGCCTGGGAAAGTATGCGATTGGCCTGTACCTGGGCAGCAGCGGCGTGGCCTCGAGTTTTGGCGCGGCAGGGTCGCTCATCGCACTGTTGCTGTGGGTCTATTACTCGGCACAGATATTTTTCCTGGGTGCGGAGTTCACCAGGCAGTACGCACTGGAGTTCGGCAGCCTGCGGGCCGAGCGAAGTTTCAGCGAATCATCCCGAGCGCCTTCGGCAGGAAAAGTGTGAGCGGCGGCCAGTAGGTCACGATGACGAGGAATGCCAGCATCGTCAGCAGCCACGGCCAGACCGCGATGGTGAGCTCGGTGATGCCCATCTTGGTGATGCCGCTCGCCACATAGAGGTTGAGCCCCACGGGCGGGTGGCACATGCCGACCTCCATGTTCACCACCATCATGATCCCGAAGTGAATGGGGTCGATGCCGAGCGTCATCGCGACCGGAAACAGGATCGGCGCCATGATCAGCACGATCGACGAGGGCTCCATCACGTTGCCGGCGAGCAGCAGGACGACGTTGACGAACAGCAGGAACGCGATGACGCCGAGGCCCTTGTCGAGCATCCACGCCGCAAGCTCTTGCGGAATCTGCTCGGAGGTCATCAGGTACGAGAACATCACCGCGTTGGTGATGATGTAGAGCAGCATCGCGCTCATGTTGGCCGAGTCGAGCAGCACCTTCGGCACTTTCGCGAGCGGCATGTCCTTGTACACGTAGACGGCGATGAAGAAGGCGTAGACGGCGCTCATCGCGGCCGCTTCGGTCGGCGTGAAGATCCCGGTGTAAATGCCGCCGATGACGACAATCACGAGCAGCAGGCCCCAGATGCTTTCGCGGAACGTCCGCCACCGCTCCGCCCAGCCCGCCTTCGGCTGGCGCGGATAGTTTTTCCTGCGCGCGATCCACCAGGTCGTGGCGCCGAGCAACGTCGCCAGCACGAGCCCCGGGACGATCCCGGCGATGAACAATGCGCCGACCGACGTGTTGGTCGCGACCGCGTACATCACCATCACGATCGACGGGGGGATCAGGATGCCGAGCGCGCCCGAGGTGGTGATGACGCCGGCGCCGAAGCGGGCAGGGAAACCCTGCTTCACCATCGCCGGCAGGATGATCGAGCCGATGGCGACGACCGTCGCCGGCGAGCTGCCGGACACCGCGGCGAACAACGCGCAGGCCATCACGCCGGCCAGGCCGAGTCCGCCCGCCCAATGGCCGACCATAGAAGACGCGAAATTGATCATCCGCCGCGCGACGCCGCCATGCGTGAGGAAACTGCCGGCGAGGATGAAGAACGGAATCGCCATGATCTCGAACCGCTCGATGCCGGTGAACAGCTTCAGCGCGACCGACTCGATCGGCACCGACGTCATGGTGAACAGATAGGTGAGCACCGTGAGGCCGAGCGAGATCGAGACCGGCATTCCGGTCAGCATGAGGCCGAACAGCAGCGCGAAGATGATCCACGCGTTCGCGATCGGAACACCGGCGAGCATGAGGACCGCCGGGATCGCGATCATCACCGGCGGGATGAGCGCCGGCCAGCGCGGGCCCGGCGCGGGGGCGGGAATGGCGAAGGTCATGCTTTGGCCCCCTTGACCGCGGCCGGATGCAGGTTGTCGTCCATCGCGTAGATGTTGATGTCCTCGATGCCCTCGACGTGCGCGACGTCATGGTGCGGCAGCTCGCCGGTGCGCGCGAACGACCACGCGACCTGGAGGAAGCGGAAGCACATCAGGTATGAGCCGAGCGGGATGCACAGGTAGACGATCCACTTCGGCAGCTCGAGGTCGGGCGAGACCGAGTCGGTGTGCGCGATGTCCCAGACGAAGGTTGCGCCCAGCGTGCCGACGATGCCCGTGAAGGCGGCGCCCGCCACGAGCCCGAACAGCACGTAGAGCTTGCGCGTGCCGCCGGGCAGCCGGTTGATCATCACGTCGACGCCGACGTGGATGCCGGTGCGCACCCCGTAGGCGGCGCCGAACTTGGCCATCCACACGAACATGTAGATGCACAGCTCCTGCGCCCACGAGAGGTCGATCTTGAGCAGCGCGTCCTGCACGCCCGGAATCGGCAGGCCGGCAGCGTAGCGATGGACCACCGCGACAAAGATCAGCAGCGTGGCCGCGCCCATCAGGAACGCGATCAGCCACTCCTCGAGGCGATCCAGGTACTTCACGATCTGGAGCGCCGAGTCGCTAAGGCTTGAACCCGGTTTCCTTGTACACCTCGGCAATCGTCGCCTTGCCGACGCGCGATTCGTTTGCCTGGTGCACGGGGATGAGCGCCTTCTTCATCTGCGCCTTCTGCTCGGGCGTGAGCGTGATGATCTCGGTCTTGCCTGAGGCCCCGACCGCCGCCAGCGCGTCGAGATTCTCCTTCTGCGCGATATCATTGGCAAACTTCGTCGCATCCTTCATCGCGCCTTCGAGCGTGGCGCGGATGTCCGGCGGCAGCCCGTCCCAGAATTTCTTGTTGGCGATCACCGCGTATTCGATTATTCCGTGGTCCGTCAGCGCGAGGTATTTCTGTACTTCGTGCATTTTCTGCGTATAGAAGTTCGACGGCGGATTCTCGGTGCCGTCCACCACGCCGGTCTGCAGCGCCTGGTAGACCTCTGAGAACGCCATGACCTGCGGAATCGCGCCCAGCGCCTTCATCTGGTCGCCCAGGACCTTGGACGACTGGATGCGCAACTTGAGGCCCTTGTAGTCGGGCGGCACGCGGATCGGCTTGTTGGCGCTCATCACCTTGAAGCCGTTGTCCCAGTAGGCGAGGCCGACGATGCCCTTGGTCTCGAGTTTCTTGAACAGCGCCCTGCCGACCGGACCGCCGGTGACCTTGTGCAGCTCGTCGAAGTTGTCGAACATGTACGGCAAGTCGAAGACCTCGAACTCGCGCACGCCGAGCGGGCCGAACTTCGCGAGCGACGGCGCCAGCATCTGCACCGACCCCAGCTGCAGCCCCTCCATCTCCTCGCCATCCTTGAACAGCGAGCTGTTCGGATAGACCTCCACCTTGACGCGCCCCCTGGTGCGTTCCTCAGCGAGCTTCTTGAAATAATCCGCGGCCTTGCCTTTGGGCGTGTTGATCGCCACGACGTGGCTGAATTTGATGACGATCGGCTGCTGCGCCCACACTGCGCCGGCGCCCGCCAGCAACGCGCAGGCGGCGATGCCGAGTGCGATACGGAATTTCATGGAACCCTCCTGAATGCTTGAATCACGATAGGACAAGGACCCCTGGGTCTCTGTGTGCCAGCGCACGCGTCGGCGCAATTCGCCCCGGATGGTGAGCCCGCTGCAAGCTGATCTTTGGTCAGTTGGGTGCCGAACAGACGGTGCCGGGGCGCACTTATAAATTATATGTCTTGTTCACCCCGCGGAAATGATGCCCGCAGTGCGCACTATCGGAATTCTCTGCTTCGTCCTGGCGGCGGGTTGCGCCGGGGGGGTGAAGGAAGCGCCGCCGAGCGTGACGGCGCAAACCGGACTCCTGCTGGTCGATCCGTCCCTGCTCGGGCCGAACCAGCACGGGGCCGTTGCGGCCCAGCCGCCCCGGTCCGAGGTGAACAAGGAAGCGAGCGTCGCCGTGGCGCCGCCAACGCCGCCTGCCAAGAGCCAGAGCGACGCCCGGGCCGCGCCGCCGGCCGCCAAAGCGCCCGCAAAGGTTCCGGCCTCTCCGCCGGCCATTGAGCAGCCACGGAAGAATGAGGCCCCTCCCCCCGTCGCCAAGAAGCTGGAGCCGCCACTGGACGTGGCGGCCCTGAAGGCGCGGCTGCGGGACACCAATGCCATCGGCATCTTCACCAAGCTCGCG
>JBGQGT010000061.1:0-9324 GCA_041497595.1 Gammaproteobacteria bacterium | reverse complement strand
TGCGCGATCTTGGCGTCCCCGAGCACGGCGTCGAAACCGGGTTGGGTGAGTTTGCGGAAGCGCTGCTTGGTGAGCCGCATCGCAGTGGGGCCGAGTTTCGACATATCTGCGGCGAGCGCCAGGGACTTGTTCATGACATCCGCGCGCGGCACCAGATGATTGAGGATGCCGATCTCGTGCGCGACCTGGCCAGAGATCAATTCGCCGGTCAGGGAAAGCTCGATGTTCTTGGAAAGCCCCAGGTGCATGGTCATCAGGTAGGAACCGACGATGCTGGCCAGGCCCGCCTTGATCTCCGGCTGGCCGAGCTTCATTTCCGGGTAGCCGACGCGCAGGTCCGCACACAGCGCGATCTGGAATCCCGCTCCGGCGGCGACGCCGTTGAATGCGACGATGCAGGGCTTGTCGAGGTCGCGCACCGCTGCATACATCGCGTGCTGGCGGGTGAGCCATGAGTCGATATCGTTTGCGGTGTATCGGCTGATTTCGTCGAGATCCTGTCCGGAGCAGAAGGCACGATTGCCCGCGCCGGTGAGCACGACAGCGCGCACGGCATCGTCTTTGTTCAGTTCGGTCAGCAGCGTAATCAATGTTTCCCGCATCTCCATGTCAAGCGCATTGAGAACATCAGGGCGGTTGAGGGCGATGACCGCGGTCGTGTCACGGCGCTCGAGCTTGACGCTGGATCCCATTGCTTCTCCTTGGCGGGTTGAGGTCCGCGTCCCGGCGGACTGGTTACGAAGGGCGGCAGGCGTTCCGTCTTCGGTCACACATAAGCCGGGCCTTCGATCACCGGGTGCGCTTTCAGGAAGCCTTCGTCCACTTCCACGCCGATGCCCGGCGCTTCCAGCGGCGCGACATTGCCGTCCTTGTCGATCCGGTAAGGCGTGGAGACCAGCTGGTCGCGGAACAGATTGTTCTTCGAGATGTCGGATTCGAAGTAGCCACCGTTTTCGATCGCTGCCAGAAAATGGATGGTGGCCGCCATGTTGATTCCGGTCATCGAGGTGTGCGGATGGATCGGCAGCTTCCAGCTCGATGCCAGCGCGGCGATGCGCAGTGCCTCGGTGATGCCGCCGGTCTTCGACAGGTCCGGCTGCAGTATGGTGATGGCGCCGTCCTCGATCACGCGGTTGAACTCGAAGCGGGTGTAGTGGTTCTCGCCCGCGGCGAGCGGTGTGCGGCCGTAGCGCGCCGCCTCCCGATACGACAAGTAGTCGTGCGCCGGGAAGGGCTCTTCAAGCCAGCCGACGTTGTGTTCGTCGAGGGCCGGCATGACGGCGCGAACATCGGCCACGTCGTAGCCGGTGTTGGCATCGGTGAGGATCGCCAGTTCGTCGCCGAATGCCGCGCGCACCGCGGCGATGCGCTCGACATCGCGCGCCACCGTGTCGCCGATGCGCAGCTTCACCGCTTTATAGCCGTCCTGAACGTGAGGCCGGGCCTCCTCCACGAGGGCCTTCGGCTCCTGGTATCCGAGCGAGACGCCGCCGGCGTAAGCCGGAATCGGGCGCGCGCGGCCGCCGAGAAGTTTGTACAGGGGGATCTTCAGTGCCTTGCCGCGGATGTCCCACAGCGCCATGTCGATGCCGGAGAGCGCGAGGCAGGCACCCGCACCCATGCCGTGGCTGGCAAGCTGCTTGTCGTACACCTTCTTCCACACTCCGGTGGTGTCGTTCGCGTCCTGGCCAAGGACCAGTTGCCTGAGCGTGGTGTTGACCAGATGCGCCACCGCGCCCGGACAGCGTCCGTGGTGCGCTTCGCCCCAGCCGGTCACGCCGCCTTCCGTTTCCACTTTCACGATGACCGCGTCGCGCTTCACCGCGCGGCCGATGCCCAGCGTGACGCTGTCTTTCGGATCGAGCGGAAATGAAGTCGGGAATGCGCGGATCCCGGTAATGCGCAGGCCATTCATTGTTTTTCTCCCTGAAACATTCAAAACCAAAATCTCACCACGAAGTGACGAAGGATTCCTTTTTATGCCCCTTGAGGGGTACACGAAGCAACACGACGAAGAACCGGAATCCTTGCCTCGAAACTGCGGAAGCGCAACAACTCCCGGGGTCAATCGCCCTCTCCGCCTTCAGGGGAACTCTCTTCAGTACCCATTTGAGGGGTAGAGGGAAGGGGTGAGGTGGACGATGTCGACGACGCGGTAGGCGGGCTGGTAGGCATCGCTGTACTTCTTGGAGTGGTGCACCACGGGGTAGCTGGCCTGCGCGATGCGATCGAAGTACTCCATCACCTCTTTCTTCGCCAACGGAATACCCCCGGCGCCGGCGAGGTCGCCCAGGCAGCCGCAGAATTTCTCGAGCCTTTCCCGCGAAGGCGGATAGCTGTTGGCGGTCTCGACGAATGCGCGGTTCAGGTCATCGAGACTTCTTCCCGCGGCCAGCCAGGAACGCAGGTGCACACGCGCCAGCCTGCCGTCGGGCGAGATCACGTCCTTGTCCGGTTCGACCGGTCCGGGGCCGAGTTCCGCAGCCTCCTTTTCCAGCCATGCACGGGCGACGGCTGCGTCCTTCAACGCATGGCCGGGACCGAGCGCCGCCTGGTGCAGCAGCTTGTAGATGTCGTCCAGTTGCATTGCAGGATAACGTTCGAGATGGGCGGACAACAATTGGCTTACGAATTTCATTGGGCGCTCCAAAAGATGCAGGCATCTTAATCCAGCCCTGACGTAAAAAGGGGGGGCTGAACTTGAGACGGTTGCCAACCGCACTCCGGAGGACTATGTTGTTGGAGTCGTTTTGACGCCGGGGGAGTAGGAATTCCGGCGGCTGCCAGCCGAAATGATCTGGCACGGCGGCCAGACACAATAACCTCGCCGGCGTGTTTGTATTCATAGGCGCAGGTGAAGTGAATAACTTGAATAACTTAGGAGGAAAAATCATCATGGAACGTGTACAAGAGAACAGCATCATCGATGCTGCTGGATCGGTCGAAACCAAGCCGGTGCAAATGAGCCGTCGTAGTTTTCTGACCACCGCCGCTGCTTCAGCGGCTGTTGCCGCAACCGCAACCGCGACATCAGCATTTGCGGCCACTGACAAGTTTGGACGGGACCGGGATTGGACCGGCGAAGAAACAGTTACTTACCCCGAACCTGCATTCGAAGTGAAGGACAAGCGCTTTAGCGGACGGCAGGGCAACGCCACGCTGCAGCGCATCTGGCACGGCACGGGGAACGACAAGGCTCTCTGGTGCGAAGGCCCGGTGTGGATGGGTGACTGGGGTTGCCTGCTGTGGAGCGACATTCCGAATCATCGCGTGCTGCGCTGGAGCGAGGATGACGGCCATGGCAGTGTCTACCAGACCGAATCCGGATACTCGAACGGCCACGGCCGCGACAACCAAGGCAGGTTGCTCGCGTGTGAGCACGATACCCGCCGGGTGCGCCGTCGCGAATACGACGGAACCTGGACGATTCTGTGCGACAGCTACGAAGGCAAGAAGCTCAATGCGCCCAACGATGTGGCAACTCACCATGACGGTTCGCTCTACTTTACGGACCCGGGCTACGGCATCATGGGACCGTACGAAGGGCACAAGGCCGAGTTCGAGCTGCCCACCCGGGTATATCGCATCGACCCGGCAGGCAAGGTCACGATCGCCGCGGAAGGACCGATGCGCCGCCCCAACGGTCTTTGCTTCTCGCCGGACTTCAAGAAGTGCTACGTTGTCGATACTGGTGCGACCGATGGGCCGGGTAATCCCGCCAACATCATCGTGTTCGACGTCAGGGGAACAACGCTGTCCAACCCCAAGGTATTCGCGGACTTCGCACCGGGATTCACCGACGGCGTCCGTTGCGACACCGACGGCAACGTCTGGTGTAGCTGGGGCTGGGGCGGCATGGATACCAACGGCGTGCGCGTGCATCACCCCGACGGTTCACTGCTGGCATTCCTGCATACGCCGGAAGTCATCGCCAACCTGTGCTTCGGCGGTACCAAACGCAACCGTTTGTTCATGTGTGGCAGTACTTCGATCTACGCGCTTTACGTCAACGCGGTCGGCCACGCACTCTCCTGATGGCAATCGCTTCGGTCCGCCGAGACCGTTGCAAAACAAAACCCGCACAGTGCAAACTGTGCGGGTTTTTTTGATGTCGTGATTGCGGCGAACGATGCATCGACCCACGCAAGGTTCGCTCAGAACGGCATTATGTAGCCGACGGTGATGTAGTCCGTGCTGGGGTTGATCTGCGTGTACTCCACATCGAGAATGCCTCGCCCCATGCGGAAGCCGATGCCGATGCCGGCGGTCAAGTTGACATCGTTGTCGTCCTTGTCGTCCCAGAGGGAAACACCGAGCTTGGCCTTGACGTGGATGTCGCCCTGGCTGCGATACACCGCGTAGCCGGCCACCGAATTGATGTTCCAGTCCCGGTTGTTGCCCCGTTCGCCGTCGACGACGCCGAGCATCAGTTCCGCTTCCCACGACAGGTTGCCCTGGATCGGTTTGCCCAGCATCGCGCCGACGCCGAATCCGGCGCTGTTGTCAGAGCCGTGCGGCTTCTGGAAACCAGCCTTGCCGCCGAACATCAGCCCCTGAGTGCCTTGCGCCATCGCCCCGGCCGAAAACAATGCCATAGCCATCGCGAATGCAATGATGATTTTCTTCATTCGATCTCCTCGTCGTGTAGTGGAACAGAAAGCGCGGACAGATCCCGCCACCTGTCGAGACTGCCCAGCGCGCCGCAAGTTCCGGTCGAGGCGATGCGCGCCCCGGCTGAACATCCGCAGGCATTGTGTCATTCCGTCGAGAAAATGAATACTGTCGCCATCAGGCGACAGTCGCGAATGCGATCGGCTGCGCGCAAGCGGTGAAGACACTTGCTTGCGTGGCTTGCCGGCGCTGCGGCCGCTACGCTGTCTGCGTTGCCCATCGCGGGATAGCGGTAAAGCCAAAACCAAAGATCCCGTATTTGCGAATCGTCAATTGTCGTACTTCACCGAGCAGCCGTAGGGCATGGCGCTGGACGTGCCCACCGGCGTGCCGCTGAGTGACTCATCGAGCGCCGCGGCGACAAGGTTCTTTGCGGTGGCGATGTCGCGTTGGCTGATCGAGGGCTTGTCGTCGATCCCGCCGACGTAGACCAGCGTGCCTTTCGGGTCGATCACGTACATGTGCGGCGTGGTGCGCGCGCCGTACTGCTTGCCGACCCTGCCGTCGGGATCGAGCGCGAACGCGGTGGGCGTTGCCTTCCACTCCTTGAGGATCGCCTGCGAATGCGCCGGGTCGCGGTAGTTGCTATGCCTGGAACTGGTTGAATTGATTCCCAGCCACACCACGCCCTTTTGCGTGTACCTGGCCTGAAGCGCCTGCATGTTTCCGCTTTCGTAGTGCTTCTGCACGAACGGGCACTCGGAGTTGAACCACTCCAGCACCACATACTTGCCGCGATAGTCGGAGAGCTTTTGCACCTTGCCGTTGATATCCACAAGGCTGAATTCCGGCGCAGCCTGGCCGGGCGCGACCGCGGCCTGCGCCGCAGAGACCAGCACGGCCATCGATACTGCCAACGATGTAGCAACGAGCTTTTTCATGATTCCTCCTGTCATCGATCCGCAACAA
Source organism: Gammaproteobacteria bacterium (assembly GCA_041497595.1). Classification (GTDB taxonomy): domain Bacteria; phylum Pseudomonadota; class Gammaproteobacteria; order Burkholderiales; family JACQAP01; genus JACQAP01. Next base: position 3,744 of record JBGQGT010000061.1, on the reverse strand, counting down.
CCAATACGCATCAAGAGGGCGGCGCCGCTTTGTCAATTGCGCGCAGCACGCGTTCCTTGGTGAGCAATTCCGGCAACAGGGCCGGCGCGCCCTTGCTGCCCGCCGCATAGACCGCGTACACCGGAACGCCTATGCGTCCGAGGTCGCGCAGCGCAGCGGTGATTTGCGCATCCTGATTGGTCCAATCCGCACGCAGCCGTACCACGTTGCGTTCCTCGAAGCGGGCCTGCAAGGCGTCTGATTCCAGTACCAGTCGCTTGTTCACCTGACAGGTGACGCACCATGCCGCGGTGAAGTCGACAAAAACCGCGCGTCCCTCGGCCCGTGCCGAGGCCACCGCATCCGGGGACCACGGCTTCCACGGGCCGCTGACTTCTTCCGCGACGGCCTCGGCCGCCTTGTTGCCGGGCCACGCGAACACACAGCCCGCGACGGCGAGCACGAGTGCGACGATCGTTGCCGCGAGCTTGCCGGTTTCGGTGGAAGCGCGCCAGCGGCCGACCATCCACAGTGCCGCCGCGACCAGCGTGAGCCCCGCGAGAAGACGCGCCACGGCATCCACGCCCGCCTGTTTTCCCAGCACCCACGCCAGCCAGACGACCGTCAGAAAAAGCGGGAAGGCGAGAACCTGCTTGAGCGTCTCCATCCAGCGCCCGGGGCGCGGAACGCGCCTGATCAGGGCGGGCCAGAAGCACAACAGCAGGTAGGGACTGGACATGCCCAGCGCGAGGGCGGAGAACACCAGCATCGCCTCGATGGCCGGTCGGGTCAGCGCAAAGCCGAGCGCCGCGCCCATGAACGGCGCAGTGCACGGCGTGGCAACCAGCGTCGCAAGCAGACCGGTAAGCGCTGAGTCGGCGTAATCGTTGCGCAGTCGCAATTTTCCCGCCAGCGACTGTAACGACGTCCCCACGTCGAACAAGCCGCTCAGGTTCAGCGCCAGCACGAAGAACAGCAGCGCCAGCGCCGCCACCACCGGCGGCGACTGCAGTTGATAACCCCAGCCCAGCGCCTCGCCCTGCGCGCGCAACGCCAGCAGCATTCCAGCCACCACCCAGAAGGACACCAGCACCCCTCCCGCAAACGTCAGCCCGTGCGCGCGCAGCCTTGCCGGATTGCCGCGTGCCTGTTCGACGAAGCTGAGCACCTTGATCGAAACCACCGGGAACACGCAGGGCATCAGATTGAGAATCACGCCGCCCAGGAACGCCAGTCCGAGCGCAGCCAGCAGTCCGAGATCGGCGAACGGGCTCAAGGCCGGCTGCTCGAGGATCTCGTCGGCCAGCGCCGCGGCAGACTCGACCGGTACTTCCACCACTGCGGCGGCGACGCCCTGCGCGAGACCGGGTTCGGCGACGATCAGGCCGGTCAAGGGGCCGGACTTCGAGCGTATCGTGGCTGCGGAGGCAATGCGCAACTCATAGCCGCCCGCGGTCCTGATCATTCGCTGCGGGGAGGCGTTCCCGATCCAGCCGTCCTGGTCGGGAAAGAACGTGAGGTTGTGAATGCGCACCGCCCGTGCCTGCCCGCTCGACAGCCGCAGCACCAGATCATCGCCGCGCAGGTAGGCATCGAGGTTCCAGCCTTCCAACTGGCGCGGCAACTGCCCGCGGGTGCGCTCGATTGCCTTTGCCCATTTCGGGTCGGCTGTCGCCGGCTCGTTGCTCACCGGCAGCATGAAACTGAAGGTCGCATCTCCGGGGATGCAGATTTCCTCGCACACCAGCCAGTCTGCCCTCGCGGTGATCGGCACGGCGCTGCCGGCGGCAAGTCCGGCAGGCACCTGAATGTCGGTCAGCAGGAATATTTCGCCCTCGTAACCGAAGTTGGTGAGCGGCCCGACATCGATACGCCGTGGCGCCGGCCACTGGATCGGCCCGGCCGAGAAACCCTGGGGCAGCGTCCAGGTGATTTTGGTGGGCAGGCCCGAATCGCCGGGATTCTTCCAGTAGGTGTGCCAGCGCTTCTCCATCTTCAGCCGCAGCGCCACGGTCACCGGCTCTGCGGGGCGCAGACCGGATTTCTCGGGAATGAGTTCCGCTTCGATGTGCGGACGCTGCACCGGCGCCGCAGATACCGGCGCGATCGATGCCGGCACGGTGATCAGGAGGATGAGGCAGGTTGCAAGCCGGTGCATGAAGATCAGATTGTCGGGTTGTCCGGAATGTTCAGAGTATCGCGTCGGCGGATAGTTCTTGCCGGGTTGGTGTTTGCGCGCCACCCGCCGAACCGGCAGCGTGCATCCTGGCGCGATTGTAGCGCCGTTCCCCGGGGCGGGAGAGAGCGGCGTTGAGCTGCCGCGGTCCGCTGTGGCAGGATGCGGCGATGTTTGCCCGCCTTGTCTCCGCGGTTCTGCCCGGCCTGCTCGCGGCCGTGCTGTTGGCGGCGGGCGGTGCAGCGCAGGCGCAGACCCGCATTGCGTCGCACAGCGTCGTCGAGTTCGCCTCGGTGAAGCAGGGCAGGGAAATTCTCGGCAGCGTGGACGATTATGTCTTGCGCATGGGGCCGTTCGACAGGATGCTGAGGCTGAAAACCGCGCGCACGGTGTCCGAGCGCGAGTTTCTCGATTTCGCCATGGACAACGTGTTGTCGTGGACCGCGGAGGAAAAGGCGCGCGTCGGCGCGATCGTCGCGTCGCTGGCCGGGGAATTGGAAAAGGTTGATGCTCCGTTTCCCTCCCGCGTGCTGCTGGTGAAGACCACCGGGCGCGAGGAAGAGGGGATGGCGCATACCCGTGCCAACGCGGTCATGCTGTCGCAGCGAAGCCTGGGCGCCACGGATGCGGAGCTTGCCGGCCTGCTCGCCCACGAACTCTTTCACGTGATGACCCGCCACGACCGCACGTTGCGTGCGCGTGCCTATCGCATCATCGGCTTTCGCCTGTGCCCGGAAATCACTCTGCCGGCGCGGTTGGCGCCGATCAGGATCACCAACCCCGATGCCCCGGTGAACGATGCGTCCATCGAGGTCGTTGTGGACGGCAAGGCGGTCCCGGCGATGCCGGTGCTGTTGTCGCGATCGCCAATGTTCGACCCGGCCATCGGGCGCGATATCGTCGACTACTGGATGTTGAAACTGCTGGTTCTGGAAGCGGCGGACGCAACCGGCCGGATGAGGCCGGCGCTGCGCGACGGCGATCCGGTGCTTCTGCCGATTTCGGAGGTTTCCGGATTTTCCGAGCAGGTCGGCCGGAACACGGGCTACATCATTCACCCCGAGGAAATCCTCGCCGACAATTTTGCGCTGATGCTCACCGTTCGCAGCGTCGAGAGTCCGGAGGTGCTGCGCAAGCTTCGGGAAGTGTTCGCGCGGCGCTAGGGATCAATCGCCGCTGCGCCTGACGATGGCGCCCTGGCGCTTGACCAAATCCGGGAGCAGCCGCGTGCCCAACCCCGGCCCGTTCAGGGGATAAATGTAGCCGTCCTTGACCAGCGGCAGCTCGGTGAGAATGTCCTTGTACCAGGTCGAGAAATACGCGCGCACCACTTCCATGATCAGAGCGTTCGGGATGTGCGCCATGAAATGGATGGAGGCGACCCAGACCACCGGACCGTTGCAGTCATGCGGCGCCACCGGGCGCTGCCAGGCTTCGGCGAGCGCGGCGATCTTGCGGGCTTCGGTCAAACCTCCGCACCAGCCGATGTCGAGCATGACGATGTCGGCGGCCTGGTTGGCGAGCACGTCGCGGAACGGATACATGCCGCCCAGCGTTTCGCTGGCGCACACCGGTATCGTGGTCGAGCG
>JBGQGT010000060.1:0-9340 GCA_041497595.1 Gammaproteobacteria bacterium | reverse complement strand
CATCGCCTATCGCAAGCGCCTGATCGACAGCCCTTCGTACACGCTCAATCACGAGGAAGTCGAAAAAGCGCTCGAGGAAGGCATCCGCTTCGCCGAAAACCTCACGCCCGTTGCCGTCGAAGTGGACGAACTCGGCTACGCCAGGGGGCTCACCGTCACAGCCAAGCGCACGCTGGCGGACGGCGGCGCCGAAACCGCGACGCTAACGCTGCCGGCGCGCACCGTGCTGGTTGCGGCGGGCACCCAGCCGAACACCGTGCTGGCGCGCGAGGACGCGCACAACTTCCATCTCGACGGCCGTTACTTCCAGGCCTGCGACGAGAACGGCGTGCCGGTGAAACCCGAGAAAAGCGCCAAGCCGGCTTCCCCGCAGGTGCTGCTGTCGAAGCGCCCCGACGGCCGATTCGTCAGCTTCTTCGGCGACCTCCACCCCTCCTTCTTCGGCAACGTGGTAAAAGCCATGGGCGGCGCCAAGCAGGGCTACCCCGTGGTCAGCCGCGTTTTGGAGAAAGTGCGTCCGGCTTCTTCCGCAACCGATGCCGATTTCGTCGCGGCGCTGAACAGCGAATTGCGCGCATCGGTGCACGAGGTAATCCGGCTCACGCCCACCATCGTCGAAGTCGTGGTGCGCGCGCCGCTGGCTGCGAAGAAATTCCAGCCCGGCCAGTTCTACCGGCTGCAGAACTTCGAAACCCTGGCGCAGCATGTCGATGGCACGCGCCTGGCGATGGAAGGTCTGGCGCTCACCGGCGCCTGGGTGGATCGCGACAAGGGGCTGGTGTCCGCCATCGTGCTGGAGATGGGAGGATCGTCCGATCTATGCGCGCTGCTCAAGCCCGGCGAACCGGTGATCCTGATGGGGCCGACCGGCTCGCCCACCGAAATTCATCCGGACGAAACCGTGGTGCTGGTTGGCGGCGGCCTCGGCAATGCCGTGCTGTTCTCGATCGGCCAGGCGCTGCGCGCAGCCGGGTCGAAGGTCCTGTACTTTGCCGGTTACAAGAAAATGATCGACCGCTACAAGATTGCGGACATCGAAGCGGCCTCCGACGTCGTGGTGTGGTGCTGCGACGAAGCGCAGGGATTCGCACCGAACCGCCCGGACGATCGTGCCTTCGTGGGCAACATCGTGCAGGCGATGGCCGCGTATGCGCAAGGCAACCTCGGCCCTCAGGCGATCGCCTTCAAGGCGGCCGACCGCATCATCACGATCGGCTCCGACCGGATGATGGCGGCAGTGGCTGCGGCGCGCCACGGCGTGCTGGCGGCGCACCTCGATCCGCATCACTTCGCGATCGGCTCGATCAACTCGCCGATGCAGTGCATGATGAAGGAGATCTGCGCCCAGTGCCTGCAGCCGCACGTGGATCCGTCCAGCGGCGAGCGCACTTACGTGTTCTCCTGCTTCAACCAGGATCAGCCGCTCGACAAGGTGGATTTCCCGGGACTGGCGGCGCGGCTGGTCCAGAACTCGGTGCAGGAAAAGCTCACCGCACAGTGGATCGACCGTTGCCTGACTCACCTTGGCCGCCGGCCCGTTTCCTGAGGCAAACCCTCAACGCAGAGATTCTTTTCAATACCCCCTTGAGGGGTACGCAAAGGACGCGAAGGAAAGGCAATAAATACTTTCCAATAATTACTCGGTGTACATCCCAGGGACATTCCTGTTGCAGGGTTAATGAGCATTTCCCCCGTATTCTTTTTTGAATCGTTTTCTTTGCGTTCTTTGCGCCTTTGCGGTGACAAGGGTCTCGAAATCGGTGTTTTAATGCCAACCGTGAAAGCACAGTTGACCGATGCGATCGACGCGCTGCTGCCGCAGACCCAGTGCACCAAGTGCGGCTATCCGGGTTGCCGGCCTTATGCCGAGGCAATCGCGCGAGGCGACGCCGACATCAACCAGTGCCCCCCGGGCGGGGCGGCCGGCATCCGCAAGCTTGCGCAGTTGCTCGGGCGCGAGCAAAAGGCGCTCAATCCCGCCAACGGTGTCGAGAAACCGCGTAGCGCGGCGCTGATCGACGAATCGCGCTGCATCGGCTGCATGCTGTGCATTCATGCCTGTCCGGTGGACGCGATCGTCGGCAGCCCCAAGCAGATGCACACCGTGCTGACCGAATTCTGCACCGGCTGCGATTTGTGCGTTCCACCCTGCCCGGTCGACTGCATCGAGATGGTCGAGCTGGGAGCGCTGGCCGAACGCGGCAACCGGCACGCAACCGCGCTGGCCGGACAAAGCGTCGAGGACATGGCGGCCATCGCCAATAGCCGCTACCAATTCCACCAGCTTCGACTCGAACGCGAGACGATCGAGCGCGAGCAGCGGCTGGCAAAGAAAGCCGAGGCCAAGCTTGCGCACCTGGAATCGCTGACGATTGGCCACGATCTCGACCGCAAGAAAGCTGCGGTGCGCGCCGCCATCGAACGCGCCCGCTCCCGCCTCGCCGGACAGAAAATCAGTTAAGCCACCAAGACAAAACACTGCAATCTCACCACGAAGTCACGAAGGCACGAAGAGGAGCAGAGGTATTTCCTGATTTCATGTGTAGACGCAAAGTAAGGGATTGGAATGGTCCGATATCCACCGATGCAACGAGGTTCGAACAGTTATATTTGTTCCCGCTTTTCTTCGTGTCTTCGTGCCTTCGTGGTGAGATGTTCGATTTTGGGTTTCAACGATGAATTCCGCCAAAAGAACAGAAATCTTCCGAAGGCTCAGGGAGGCCAATCCGGCACCGACCACCGAACTCGCATATCAGACGCCGTTCGAGCTGCTGGTTTCGGTCGTGCTCTCCGCCCAGGCCACCGACAAAAGCGTGAACCTCGCCACCGCCAGACTTTTTCCGGTCGCCCATACGCCGGAGGCGATCCTTGCGCTCGGTGAGTCCGGACTCACGCCCTTCATCCGGAGCATCGGGCTGTACCGAACCAAGGCGAAGAACATCCTCGCCGCCTGCAAAATTCTGCTGGAAAATTTCGGCGGCGAGGTGCCGCGCCGGCGCGAGCACCTGGAGAGCCTGCCGGGAGTGGGCCGGAAAACCGCGAACGTGATCCTCAATACTGCGTTCGGCGAACCGACCATTGCGGTGGACACCCACATCTTCCGGGTCGCCAACCGGACCGGCATCGCCCCCGGCAAGGACGTCGTCGAAGTCGAGAACAAGCTGATGAAATTCGTCCCGGAGGAGTTCCGCCAGGATGCCCACCATTGGCTGATCCTGCACGGGCGTCACGTGTGCACGGCGCGCAAGCCGGCGTGTCCGACCTGCCTGATCCGGGATCTTTGCGAATTCAGGGGGAAGACCAGACCCGATGTTTAATCCGTCGCGCGAAGACGTGCGCCGTTTCTTCTTCGAAACCTGGCGCAAGTACCGCGCGCAGGCACCGCTGCAAGGGCTGGAAAAAACCGCGCTCGAAGTGGTTCTTCTGCATCCGGAGTATCACGCGCTGATCGAGAGCGAAGACCGCAGTATCGACCGCGATTTCCTGCCCGAAGTCGGCCAACTCAACCCTTTCCTGCACCTGTCGCTGCATCTTGCCCTCGCGGAGCAGATCTCGATCGATCAGCCGCGCGGCATCCGCGGGCTGCACGCGCAGCTTCTGACGCGCGCACCGTCGGATCACGATGCGCTGCACCTGCTGCTGGAATGTCTGGGGGACGCGGTATGGCGGGCGCAGCGCGATCATGCCGCGCCGGATGAAGAGGCTTATCTGGACTGCATTCGCCGCAAGCTGGGATAGCGGCGCAGTCTATGTGACGGACAGACCTTGTTCAGACAAAAACCGCGCAACTTTAGCCGAAGCGGATACCCCGGTCAACGCTGATGCGGCCCCCGCAACGACGGGAACCCCGGGGATCAGCCCCCGGGCAGCGGAGCCCCCTCGGCTATCGGCACCGAATGGATGAATTTGCGGTCGTGGGTATCTTCCACCTCGATTTTCAACTCGCCCTTGTCCTGCGGATTGAAGAAGAACCGGAAGTTGGGATTGTCCGATATGGAGAAATCCACCTCCGCATCCATCACCGGCCTGCCGTCGAACGAAACCTTCACGCTGCGCACGAACTGCGGCACTTTCGCCGCATCGAAGTCCGCCGCCAGCGCGGATTCATTCGGGTGGCGGATCATCAGTTGCACCAGATTGGGCTTGCCGTAGGTGACGGAATCGTCATCGAAGCGCAGCTTCATTTTTCCGAGTAACGCCTCCGGCACGAAGTTCTTGGCGTTGGGCGCCGAACAACCGCCGGCCGCCTTTACCCAGCGTTGCGACATGTAGAGCTTTCCGTCGTTCATTTCCGCGACGGCACGTACGAAACTGAAATCCTCGAAGCGCAGGCGGGTCTCGACGTGGGCGCGGCCGCTCGATGGAGTGAAGTGGAACACGCCTGCCGTCGCAGAGGGGTTGCGTTCGACGATCAGGTAGATCGACTTGATGTAGTCCTTGTCGGTCTGATCGATCTGCGACTTGACCGCCACCGGCACGGTCGACGCATCGTCGGCTCGCATGTTGAGATAGACGCGGATCACATCCCGGTCATCGGGATTGATCACCCGGTCGCCGAACATCAGTTGCCTGATCGGCTCCCAGTAGGGGCTGCGGGCCGGATCGGGTTCGGCCTTCTCGTTCGCGAGCACGGGCATGGCGAACGCCAATGCCGCCAACAACGCGGCAACCCGATGCGTGCCGTTTTTCATCCGCGCGCTCCTTTTTTACTGCCTGGCAAGTCCGTGGGAAGTATACCCCGGTTCCCCACTGCGTCAGGACCCCTCATTCCCACTCGAGCTCGGTATACGCCGTGGTCACGTTGCGGCGGTGGAAGGTGTCGAAAGCGGCCCAGTTCTTCGCCTCGGAAAGGCCGACCTCTTCGGTGGCCTGCTGAATCGTTTTTCTGCTCCTGATCGCGGCGCGCGTATCGTCGAGGATCACCGTGAAATAGCGCCGCTGCGGGTCGAGAATCTCCGGCCACGGTGCCTGCGAGCGTCCATGCCCGGCAACATAGTGCGCCGCATCGATCTTGCGCAGATCGTCCATCACCGCAAGAAAACCGGTAATGGTGGCGTCGATAACCGGCGTATGGTCCACGAACAGCAGGTCCGCCAGCCAAAAGGTGCGGGTCGCGCGGTCGAAGACCGTAAGATCGTCGTCGGTGTGCGCCGGCGGCCACCCCTGCACCACCACGATTCTGCCGCCGAGATCGAGTTCGAGCCTGCCGTCGACCAGCAGCGTCGGCTGCACGATGTCGCTGCCCTCGGCAAATTCGCCCAGATCGCGCCGCAAATAATTGAGGTAGGGTCGCGCGCGGGCGGCGAGCTGCCGTGGATAGTTCCGGTGCGCGATGAATTGCGCCCCGTCGTCGAGAAAAGCCGCCGCGCCGAAAAAATGGTCCGGGTGCACGTGTGTCAGCACCACATGGCATATCGGCACCTGCGTCACCCTGCGGATCGCCTTTTTCAGCGCCCGGCCGACCGGAAGCGATCCTCCTGCATCCACCACCAGCACGCATCGCTCTCCGACGATGAAGCCGATGTTGGCGTTGTCGCCCAGATTCTCCGGCGAGCGCTCCTCGAAGCTGCCGTAATGCACGTAGTTCCCGGGCGCGACTTCGGTCACCTCGAAGTTCCTGATCTGTGCCGGCTCCACGGCAATTGCCGTCCGCGCGGTCACCACGGCCACCGCGGCAAGCAAGGCGGCTGTCACCTTGATCCGTTTCATGCGTTTCCTCGTCCGCGCACCGGGCCATTAGAACAGAATCCATTTGCCCTTGCCCGCGCTGCCGGTCTCGATTACGGTGGCACTTTTCTCTGGACTTGCCTGCACATGATTTCAGTCCCGACCATCGCGGCGCGGCTGGCGACGGTTGCGCTCCGCGCGCTCGCACTTGCGCTGCTGGTCGCTTGCCCGGCCCGCGCGGCGGACGATCTCAGGCCGGAAAAGGTTGCCGACGGCGTGTACGCATTCGTCGCCGACACCGGCGGGATTTCTCCAGCAAACCGCGGCAACGTGGGCAACAGCGGCTTCATCGTCGGCCCCACCGGCGTGGTGGCAATCGACACCGGCATCTCCTACCGCCACGGCCGGCGCATGCTGGCGGCAATCAGCCGGTTGACGTCCAAACCGGTCGAGCTGGTGGTGGTCACGCACGCGGTGCAGGAATTCCTGTTCGGCAACGCCGCGTTCGAAGAACGCGGCGTTGCCATCCTCGCGCACAGCGAAACCGCCGCGCTGATGAAAGCACGCTGCGCACATTGCCTGGATAACCTGCGCCCGGTGCTCGGCGATGAGCTCGAGGGCACCCGCCTGGCGCTGCCCCAGCGGCAGGTGAGCGGAAGCACGACGATCGAGGCCGGCGGCCGGATGCTCGAGCTGCTTTACCTGGGCTGGGCCAGCACGCCTGGCGACCTCGCGGTGTTCGACCGCGCCTCCGGCACCCTGTTCGCCGGCGGCCTGGTTGCGGTAAACCGCATTCCCGAGATCCGCGACTGCGATTTCGAAGGCTGGACACGCGCGCTCGAAACGCTGCGGGAACTGCCGGTGAAGCGTGTCGTGCCCGGCCACGGCCCCGTGTCCGGTCCGGATGCGATCCGGTCCACTGCGGACTACCTGCGCGCCCTGGATGAGAAGATCAAGGCGCTGTACGCCAGGAGTTCGAGCCTGCTCGAATCGGTAGATAACGCCGCGCTGCCGGCCTACGGCGCCTGGGCCATGTATGCGATCACCCACCGGCAGAACGCGCTGCATCGCTACCTGCAACTGGAGATCGAGGAACTCGGCGGCGACCCTCGCTCGACTGCACTACCGCAACGCTGATTCCCTGAATTCCTGAATCCGGATTCCGAGCCGCGACGTATCGATCCCCTATAATGCGGCGAACGGCCACTTTCCCTGGAACACATGGGTCACCGCCTAACCAAGATCTACACCCGCACCGGCGACGCCGGCACCACCGGACTCGGCGACGGTTCGCGCGTATCCAAGGACAGTCTGCGCATCGAGGCAATCGGCGCGGTGGACGAACTGAACAGCGCCATCGGCGTACTGTTCGCCGAAACGTTGGCAGACACGGTGCGCCAATGCCTGCATGACGTGCAACACGACTTGTTCGATCTCGGCGGAGAACTCAGCATCCCGGGATACGCCAGCATCGGGGATACGCATGTCGCGCGGCTGGAGGGCCTGCTTGACCGGTTCAACGCCGACCTGCCCGCGCTCAAGGAATTCATCCTGCCGGGCGGTTCGCGCGCCGCCGCCCTGTGCCATGTGGCGCGCACCGTTTGCCGCCGCGCCGAACGCCGGGTGGTCGCCCTTGCCGCCGCGGAACAGTTGTCCCCGGCTTTGCAGCGCTATCTCAACCGGCTCTCCGATCTGCTGTTTGTGCTCTGCCGGGTCCTCAGCCGCGACGCCGGCGTAACCGACGTGTACTGGCAAAAGGGCAAGAACCGCGGCGAGCCCGCGTGACAGCCATGGATGCGGAACAACTCTCCGACCTGCTTTCCCGCTGCGCCCTGCGCGACCAGCAGGCATTCAGGACGTTGTATCAGCACAGCTCGGCGAAACTGTTTGCCGTTGCCGTACGTATAACCCGTAGAAGGAACTGGGCCGAAGAGGTGCTGCAGGAGAGTTTCATCAGTATCTGGAACCATGCCTCGGGTTACAACGCGGCGAAAAGCGCACCGATGACCTGGATGACCGCCATTGTGCGCAACCGGGCGCTGGATCTGCTGCGCCGGCCGCGGGAAGTCGAGATCGACGAGCGCCACGAGGACCTGATGGCATCGATCCCGGACGAATCCCCCGGCCCGGATGAACTGCTCAAGCAGTCCATGGAGGCCGGCGCGCTGGCGGAATGCATGAAGCAGCTGACCGCCGAGCAGCAGAAGAGCATTGCGCTGGCTTTCTTCAACGGTCTTTCCCACCGCGAACTTGCGCGGCAGATGCAGAAACCGCTCGGCACCGTGAAGACCTGGATTCGCCGCGGGCTGGAACGCCTGAAAAGCTGCCTTGATGCACAGGGCATATGACGTAATCTTGCTGACAACCCGGTACATCGGATCGCGATAATGAAATTCGCCAACGAAGAGCTGCGCAACAAACTGGCCGCCGAGTACGTGCTCGGCACCATGTCCGCGCACGCCCGCCGGCGTCTTGAAATCAATCTGAAGGAGAACCCGGCGCTGCGGCGCGTGGTGGCAGAGTGGGAGAAACGACTTACGCCACTGGCGCTGGCGCTGCCGGAGGTCGAGCCGCCGTCACGCGTCTGGCAGGCCATCGAGTCCAGAATCCGCCCCGGCAGGCAGGCCAGGCCGGGCTTCTGGGAAAACCTGTCGTTCTGGCGTTTTTCGTCCATTGCTACCGGGCTTGTCGCGCTGGCGTTGCTGATCCTGGTAGCGGTTCCGGGCCCGGAAGCGCCTCCGGTTGATGGCACCAGGATGGTGGTGGTCATGAACGACCTGAATACCAGGAACCCGGCCATGACGGTGTCCTGGGAACCCGGCAAACCCGGGAAACGCGTCATGCGCATCCGCGTCATCGGCCACGCCGACATGGCGCCCGGCACCGCGTGGGAGCTTTGGATGCTGCCGGGTAAGGATCAAAAACCGGTATCGCTGGGTCTTATCACTACCCACGATGCCCAGAAAGTGGTCGTGCCCGAGCCGCTGGCCGCAAAGCTGGACCAGGCCCAGGGCCTGGCGATGAGCGTCGAGCCCGCAGGCGGCTCGCCCACCGGCTTGCCCACCGGGCCGGTGCTCTACGCCGGCCAGTGCGTCAAGACCTAGCCTTTCGCCACAGAGCCGGTTCAAACGCATTGAACGCGTTTAAGGTTTAGTTCTGATGGTGTCGAGATCGGCGCAGATCTTTTCAGCGGCATCGAGAACGCGCGGCGTTTGCCGGGTGATGAGGTCGGCGGAGACGGTGAAAATCGCCCGCGTCCGCACCGGCTCGAGATAGGGGAAACGCTGCCAGCCTTGTGAGCCGGCGTCTTCGGCTTCGGAGCCGATGATGATGGCATCCGGGTCCGCGGCCAGAACCTGTTCCGGCGACACGGCTGCGGCCAGTTGCGGCAGATCGCCAAACGCATTGCGCGCACCGCAGAGCCGCAACACATCGCTGATCAGATGCTCGCCGTTGACGGTGATCAGTGGTTGATGCCACGCCTGAAACATCACGCTCACGGCAGGCTTTCCACGGTAGCGCTCGCACAAACGGTCTGCACGCGAGACAAAGGCCAGCGCCGCGGCCTGCGCGCGCCCACCGGTCCCCAGCAACACGCCCGGCATCCGCATATGGCGCGGGATGTCCTCGAGCTGCCGCGGCTCCAGCACCAGCACGGCGAACCCGAGCCTCT
>JBGQGT010000059.1:0-9375 GCA_041497595.1 Gammaproteobacteria bacterium | reverse complement strand
CAACACGCCGAGCCAGCTTGGAGGAGACGGCCCGCTCGGCGCCTACCGCAACGTGCTGAAGGAGAACGCGAAGAACCGCTGGCTTTCCGGCGTAGCGGAAGACAAAGCGGCGGACCTGAACCCGTCAGGCTGGTTCGAAGCCTGGGCCGATGCCACCTGGGCCACCGATCCGAAGTCTAAGGAATCGGGGCAATTGCGTGCCCCCAACGGCGTGATCCAGGACCTGCGCGAGTACTGGGTCGCGGGCAAGCCCTATTACGACCCCGCCAACATCCGCGTGCCGACGCTGATCGTGCACGCCGAGTGGGACCAGGACACGCCAACGTACATGTCGACTGCGCTGTTCGGCCTGCTCAAGAACGCGCCGGTGAAGCGCATGGTGGAGATCGGCGAGGGTACGCACACGGTGATCATGGAAAAGAACCGCATGCAACTGTTCCGCGAAGTGCAGTTGTTCCTGGATGAATCTACGCGCTGACGCGCGATTTACAGCGTCAACACGAAGGGTCACGAAGGAAAGGCGAAGGAACACGAGGGAAAGTCGAGTGGAACGCCAAGATCGAGAATCGTTCAGACTTGATAGTGGATCCTGGCTTCTCCAGTAGTCCCCGAACGCGCTGCTGCTCGTCAGTCCCTTTCCTTAACTTTCGAACTGTTCTCGTTTTCCTTCGTGGCCCTTCATTTTTTCCTTCGTGATCCTTCGTGTTACACGCGTTTCGGGATTTCAGTGCGAAGCAGCCGTGGCGAGCCAAACGGTTTCCGCGACCTGAACGGTTTCGAGCCTGCATTCCGCCAGCAAACCGAAGATGCTGCTCCCCACCGCGCCAAAATCGTCCTCCGGGTAAAGCGGCCAGCGGTACTCGCAGGCCAGCGATGCATCGAAAGGCGAGCCGAGGTTGATGCGGACACTGCCGTCCGAGCAGGAGGCGACGGTCGCATCCGGGTCGCCGACGCGCGCGCGAAACCGGCGCAGCGCATTGCTGAGAAACAACTGAAATTCCATTTCCCTTAGCGCGAGGCGGCCGGTTTCCGGCGCACGCTGCAGGTTCATCGGCGGGCGCGGGATAGGCAGCAGCGACAAATCCTCCTGACCGAGTTGCGCGGCCAACGCCCGGGTGAACGGCAGCCCCCACGCGCCGATGTTGCCGGCCGTTTCGGTAAAGCCCGGTGCGTTCGCCGGCGTGACTGCCGCCCCGACCAGAAAGCGCAGGTGTACGCGCTCTTCGCCGGAGTCCAGTTCGATGTCTTGCGGGGCAAGGTCCGGCGGCCGGAATCCTTCCCGTCCCAATCCGCGGGTAAGCCGGTAGAGCATGCTGGGTTTCACCGCGGCCAGTCTCTCGGCGGTTGTCAGCGCATTGCCCAGTCCGAAGTTCTTCGACCGACCGAGCGCGCCGTGCTTTTCGAACAGCTTCTGCAACTCGCCGACGTCCGGCACGACCCCGGGCACCACGGCCAGGCCGCGCCCGCCAGTGACGATCAACAGCGGAATGGCGAATATCCGCATCACCAACGCCGCCTCGTCGCGCGCTTCCAGTGCCGCCACGAGCGCACGTGTGAGCGTCTCTCGCACCGATTGGGAGGTCGCTTCCGCGAGGGCCTGCTCGATCAGGGCGTCGTTGCCCGCTTCCAGCGCTTCTCGAAGGCGGCTCAGGAGCATCTCGCCGGCATCTTCTTGCTGCAACGCAGAACCCGCTTTTGCCGCACCTTCGGCAGCCTCAACCAGCGGATTCGATGAAAACGGCGTGTAAGCCCGTGGATCAGGAAGGGTTTTCATCAGCAGAAACTTCGATCGCGGCCATTATGACAACCGGCGCGCGGTCAACCGTGCCGTGGCGCAGCGACGACCGTCCTTGACTCCGTCTAATTTGCGAGTAGAAAGAAAGACGTGGCCGAAGGTCTAATAAGTGGAAACACGCCGGTGGCCGCATTCCTGAACGTTCAGATAATCCAGCCTTCATAAGGGGGAGTCCAGCATGTGGTTAAGTGATGAAGAACGTAAACGCACCTCGACAGCCGACGATGCCGCGTTTGCATCGCCGGTGCCGACGCAGATTGTTTCCAACGGCGAATACAACCCGATGCCGCAGACGGAGAAGCAGCGTCAGGTGGAAGTCCGCATCAAAGAACTCGCCGATCAGTACGCAGCCAAGCTCAACATGGACCGGCGCCGCTTCCTCAAGACGGCTTCGGGAATGGCGACCGCATTCCTGGCCATGAACCAGGTCTTCGGCCCGATCTGGGACGTGTCCGAGGCGGAAGCCGCCGATATCGATATCGCGGATGCACGTGCCAAGGCGCTCAAAGGGCAGTTCGTCTTTGACGATCAGACGCACTTCGTGCGCGACGATTTCGACAAGGAAGGCCTGCTGGGTCTGGGCAAATATGCATCGGAGCACTGGAACCCGGACATGCTGAAGGACATTCCGCTGGTCTTGCAGCGCTACAAGTTCCAGAACTACCTGAAGGAGGTCTACCTGGACAGCGACACCAAGGTGGCGTTGCTCTCGGGGGCTCCCTTCGACGATCCGGACTGGTGGCTGCTGAGCAATGACCAGATCATGCACGCGCGCGAAGCGATCAACAAAGTCGCAGGCTCGCGCCGCATGTTCGGCCACACGGTCATCACGCCCGGACAGGCAGGTTGGATGGACGAAGTCGATCGCGGCATCGCCGAGTTGAAGCCCGATTCATGGAAGTGCTACACGATCGGGGATCCGCTGTCGCCGTCCACCAAGGGCACCGCCTGGCGCCTGGATGACGAGGGCCTGGTCTATCCGTGGTACGAGAAGGCGATGAAGTCGGGCATCAGGACCATCTGTATCCACAAGGGCCTGCTGCCGCTCGACTACGAAACGTCCTGGCCCGGTGTGTGGAAGAACGCCACCGTGGACGACGTGCTCAAGGCCGCGAAAGACTGGCCGCAGCTCAAGTTCATCATCTACCACGGGGCGATGCGCAACTTCCTCGAGGATCCGGCGCATTCGCTCGACAGGTTCGAAAAGACCGGCCGCATCGACTGGACCACCGACGTGTGCGAGCTTGCCTCCAAACACGGCTGCAAGAACGTCTACGCCGAACTGGGCACGACGTTCGCCACCGTTGCCGTGTCCAGCCCGCGTCTGGCGGCGGCGATGATCGGGCAGTTCGTCAACCACATGGGCGCGGATCACGTGGTGTGGGGTACGGATTCGGTGTGGTACGGCAGCCCGCAGTGGCAGATCGAGGCCTTCCGCCGTCTGGAAGTGCCGGACGACATCATGAAGAAGATGGGCTGGAAGACCAAGCTCGGCGGTCCGGACAGCAAGGTCAAGCGCATGATCTTCGGCGAGAACTCGGCACAGCTGTACAAGTACCGGATCCTGGCCGAGTACCCGGATCTCAGCCACGACCAACTGGCCCTCATGAAGCAGCAATACGAAGCCGAGGGCGTCGAGCGCAACAACGTGGCCTATGGGTTTGTAGGGAAGAAGACGGCTTAGAACATCACGGCCGAAACCCGACGGGGAGCGCAAGCTCCCCGTTTTTTTGCCCCTTTTTGCCTTGCGGGCCTGCCGCCACGCTCTCACTTCGCGCCCCGGAGCGGCAAGGTAGGGCATGATTGCGGCGGATGTCCACTCGATTCAGACATGACGAAACCATGGGAAACGCGGCAGCACAGTGCGCGCAGGAACCCGGAACCGTCCGGCCGGTGATCGATCGCAACCGCTGCGAAGGCGAGGAAGACTGCGTCACCGTGTGTCCGTATCAGGTTTTCAGCATGGGCACCATTGCGGCGGAACAGCGGCGCGGTCTCACGCTTATCGGGAAATTCAAGGGCTACGCGCACCAATGGCATCAATCGTTTGCCTTGAACGCCGACGCCTGCCGTGCATGCGGTCTATGTGTGGCCGCCTGTCCGGAGAAAGCGATCAGGCTCAGCGGCGAACCGGTGAGCGGGGCAAGGTCCTGAATGGTGGCCGGGAAAGCGGGCATCTGGTTTCTCGTTGTGCTGGCATTGGCGGTGACGGTCGCCGCCCTGGCCCTGCCTCCCCTGCCGCAACCGCCCGCATACCACCAGTTCGCAGACCAACGCACGCTGCTGGGCATCCCCAACTTTTTCAACGTTTCCTCCAACATCGCGTTTCTGCTGGTCGGCGGTGCCGGCGTCGTTCTGCTTCTCCGAAACCGTTCGCCGCATGCATCGCAACCGCTCCTGGGCCATTCCGTTCGCTGGCCGTACCTGGTCTTGTTCGCTGCGGTGGCGCTGACTTGCGCCGGCTCGGCTTACTATCATCTGGCGCCCGACAACTTGCGGCTGACGTGGGACCGGCTGCCTATGAGCGTGGGTTTCATGGCGCTGCTCGCCGCGATGATCTCGGAAAGAATTCATCCCAGGGCAGGCACGGCTCTGCTCGGCCCGCTGGTTCTGGCGGGTATCGCCAGCGTGCTGTACTGGCAGTGGAGCGAGGCAGCCGGGACCGGGAACCTGTGGCCTTACGTTGCCGTTCAGTCCTTTGCCATCGTCGCCGTCCTGTTGATCATTTTTCTTTTCCCGCCGCGCTACAGCCGCGGGACGGACATCCTGGCCGCTGTCGCGGTTTATGCGCTCGCCAAGGGCGCCGAGTTCTACGACGAGGAGATTTTCTCGGCCGGCCAGCTTGTCGGCGGGCACGCACTCAAACACCTGTTCGCCGCACTGGCGATCTTCTGGATCCTGCGCATGATCTGGAAGCGCGACCTCCTCACCGGACCTGCGGCAGCAAAAAAGATGCCGTGACGAGTGACGGCAGAGTCTAGCGGGTCTTCCCTCGTCTCGAGTATTCCTTTGCGATCGCTTTTATTTGACTTTGCGACCTTTGCGTCAACGCTTTTAGTGCCGGCCACCGGCCGGCCCAGGCGCGGCGCAAATGATCGCGTCAGTTCTGCGGATTCCAGTTCTTCGCCGTTTCCTTTGCTTTGGCGATCTGCTCCGGCGTCATTTTCTTCTCGAGCTTCTCGATCGCTTCCTTGGTGTAGAGCGAGTCGCGATTGGAGGCTTGGGGATTCGTGGCCGAAAGCGAAAGCCACATGTGCGCGGCCACCGGGTCCTTTTCCACACCCTGGCCTTTCTGCGCCATGATCCCGGCGTAGTATTGCGAGAGCGCGTCGCCTTGCCGGGCGGCCTTCAGGAACCATTTCGCCGATTCAGTCTGGTCGCGCGGCACGCCGAAGCCGTTGTGGTAGAACAACCCCATGAAATACTGCGCTTCGGGCTTGCCCTGATCGGCGAGCACCTTGAACTCGGCAAGCGCCTTGGCGTAATCGCCGGTCCCGTAGGCCTGCACCGCGTCGTCGAAACCGGCGTGCGCAACCAGCGGCAGAACCAGGGCGAGCGAAACAAATAGATTCTTCATCGGTCATCCTCGACTGAATTGTTTGAGAGTCACGGCGGAATTGTAGCGCGTCGGCGGCACCGGAAGCGCGGGGGATGCGGATCTGCGGCAATGATGGAAAGCCGGCCCGCCCTCTCTGCAGGGCGGAGAAGGTGAGGCGCCAGGGCTGCCATCCAATTTGTTGCCGCGCTATAAGGGCGGCTGAGCTCAGAACGGAGCTCTCAAGGTGGGATGACTGTGCAGACGGGGCCCCTGTTTTCATCATGGGTCCGTGCTCAACAAGGCGGTCAGAATCGCCTTCTCGCATACACCAAGCGATTGAAACGCAGCCCTGGCCACCGGTGGAAATATTCTCCCTCCCGGAGCAGACTGTAAAGGGGAATTTTTCAGGAATCGGCGATACGGCACCGTCAGCATGGGACCGTGCGTTGACGCGCAGGTTCCGTGTCCAGCAATAATCCAGTTTCGATTTCTCCACTGGAGGAACGCGATGCTTCAGCTTCGACCGAATTGCGAGTGCTGCGACAGGGACCTGCCGCCGGACTCCGCCGAGGCCATGATCTGCTCTTTCGAGTGCACCTTCTGCCGCGGCTGCGCGACCAGCGTGCTCCAGGGTGTGTGCCCCAACTGCCGTGGCGAACTGGTCAGACGCCCGATCCGCCCGCAGGGCAAGCTTGCCAGGAATCCGGCGTCCACTGAACGGGTGCTGAAACCCGGCGGCTGCGGGCACGTAGCCTAGCCCCTTTCATAACACCGGGTCGGGCTGCGCCAGCGGCCCGGTATCCGGTGCCGGCCAAACGTCCGGGCGCCGCTATCCGCCCGGCCCGCCGCCGTTCACGAAGATCACCTGTCCGGTGACATAGCTGGCATCGGTGGCAAGGAAGGCCACCATGGCCGCGATTTCCTGCGGCTCGCCGGCACGGCGCAACGGAATCGAATCGAGAAACGCCTGCGTGCGTTCCGGCCCCATCTTGGTGAAGAACTCCTCGAGCATTTCGGTGCGAATCGGCCCGGGCGCCACCGCGTTCACGCGGATTCCGTTCGGCCCCTCCTCCTTGGCGAGGACGCGGGTGAGCGCCTCCAGTCCCGCTTTCGACACCGTGTACGCACCAAGGCCGGCAGGCAGTCGCCGGGTCGCGTTCGAGGAAATGTTGATGATGTGTCCGCGGCGCTTCTCGCGCATGTGCGGCAGCACCGCGCGAATGAGATGAAACGGGGCGGTCAGGTTCACCGCCAGCACTCGCTCCCACTGCTGTGCGTCCGTGTCGGCAAGGCTCACGTTCGGCAAAGCGATGCCGGCATTGTTGATCAGCACCTCCACGCCCCCGAACGCATCCAGTGTTGCCTTGACCAGCGCATTGGCGTCCTCGGTGCGGGTCACGTCGGTGCGCACAGCGATGGCGTGGCCGCCTGCCGCGTGAATGCGTGCGGCCACTGCATCGGCGTCGGTGCGGCGTTCCCGGTAACCGATGGCCACCCTGAAGCCCGCTTTCGCGAGCGCTTCGGCGATCGCCCGGCCGATGCCGCGCGACCCGCCTGTCACAATTGCCGTGCGTGATTCTGTTGTCATCAACGTTCCTCCCTGTGCTGATCGCGTGTTCTTTCGGGTACGCTGCCATGTTAAGGCTAGTTTACAGTCCACCCGGCCCGTTCCAGTCTCGGGCGCAAAGCTACCAGGAGGCCGCTATGCATAGGACGCTTCAACAGTCCGTCGTTCTGCCTGCGTCGCCCGCCAGGCTGTATGCGATGTATCTGGATCCGAAAACCCATGCCGCCATCACCGGCGAGCCGGCGAGAATCGGCCGCGACCGTGGCGCCGCCTTTCGTGCCTTCAACAGCACGCTGACCGGCACCATCCTGCAGACCGTCCCGAACAAGTTGATTGTGCAATCCTGGCGCGCTTCGCACTGGAAGAAAAGCGACATTGACTCGACGCTGATTCTTTCCTTCCAGCCCGACCCCAAGGGCGGCCGGATTCATCTGGTGCACGTCAATGTGCCCGATCACGACTACGAGGGCGTGAAGGAAGGCTGGCACATCTACTACTGGAAACCGTGGCGGGACTATCTGAAAGACCGAGCCTGATCCGACCTGCCGCGGGTGAAAACGCCGAATTCATGGATCGTCCCGAACCGGTGAAAACAAAAATAGCTCGCCGCATAGGCGCAGTCCATGTGTTTTGCATTGCGTCATGCGGTGCCATTGGCCTGCGGCCAGAACGCGGCAAAAATAACTTACCGCTTCCCGTGCCCCAGATAACTTATACTTATATTGAGCGTACTTCCCTTCAGACTGTTCGGAGGGAAAGGCGTTACGGGGGGGTTCGGGGCAGGGTCTTGTCGCGTGGCGGCCTTGCCCAGGTTGAGTTGGAGGGCTGGATCGTGACGTCCCGACCCCACATTGTCGTTCCACCTTCTGAGCGAAGAGTGTTCGTCTTCCTCGTTTGGTCCCCTGGGTCCACCGGGCGGCCATTCTTCCGTTCGCTGTCCACGCTTGAAGTCAGGCGAGCAGTTGACTCATCCTCCGCTCCTTTGCTGTATATCCGGCGGGTCCTTCAACTATGAAGACGGATTTTGACGAACTGCTGCTTGACGAATCTCCCGACGCCATCGTCGCCACGACGCCCGAAGGCAAGGTGATGTACTGGTCCAAAGTCGCGGAAACCGTGTTCGGGCACACCCGCGCCGAAGCGGCCGCGCTCGCGCGGTGCACGCTAACGGCGATTTTTGAGGCGGGTTTTCCGTCCACTTCGCGCGGTCCTCAAGCCGCGCCATGGAACGGCAACGACAGTACTCATATGAGTGCGAAGTTCTTCGATAGCACCGTGCTTGGCAGAGCCGAGAAGGCGCTCGATTTCATCGGTAACGTGCTCGAGTCCTCGACCGAGTACTCGGTCATCGGCAAGGACCTCGACCGCAAGATCCGGCTGTGGAACGAGGGTGCGCGGCGCATCTACGGCTACGAACCCAGGGAAGTGATCGGCAAGGCCAACGCCGAAATCCCGCACACTCCCGAGAACATCGCGCTCGGCAAGGCGCGTGAGATCCTGGATGCCGCGCTGCGCGACGGCAAGTGGGAAGGCGTCATCGGTCGCATCCGCAATGACGAGTGCCGCATCACCGCGCGCGTGGGAACTGCTCACCGGCCGCACCCGCGAGGAACTGATCGGCACGCCGTTCAAGAACTAATTCACCGATCCGACGCGCGCGGAGGATGGCGTCAAACTGGTGCTGCGCGAAGGCAAGGTTACCAACTACGAGTTCAGCGCGCGCCAAGGACAGCCACGTGACGCTCGTTTTCTGCAACACCTCCACTTTCCGCGACTCCAGCGGCCGGCTCCAGGGCGTGTTCGCGGCGGCTGAGTCAATGATGATTCCTAAAGGAACAACATGAAATCCATCCGATCTCCCCTCGTGAAAGCACCGACAAGAGCGCCCATCGTTCGCGCGGAAAAGTTTATGCCGAAAACCGGTCACGGTGATGACGCTGGCGAAAAGCAGGGTGGCGCGGACGGCATCATGGAATCTGGGCGTCAAAAAACACTGCTCAAGACGGGTGCTTTGCAAGACGCCATTTTCAACAGCGCCAACTTCTCAAGCATCGCCACCGACGCCAAGGGCGTCATCCAGATCTTCAACGTCGGCGCCGAGCGCATGCTGGGCTACACGGCCGCCGAAGTGATGAACAAGATCACCCCCGCCGATATTTCCGATCCGCAGGAAGTGATCGCGCGCGCCAAAGCGCTCAGCGTCGAACTCGGAACCCCGATCACGCCGGGCTTCGAGGCGCTGGTGTTCAAGGCCTCGCGCGGGATCGAGGACATCTACGAGCTGACCTACTTCCGCAAGGATGGGAGCCGCTTCCCGGCGGTGGTGTCGGTCACGGCGCTGCGCGACGCGCAGGACGCCATCATCGGCTATCTGCTGATCGGCACCGACAATACCGCGCGCAAGCAGATCGAAGCAGAGCAGAAGCAGCTCGCTCAGCGCCTGCGCGACCAGCAGTTCTACACGCGCTCCCTGTT
>JBGQGT010000058.1:0-9400 GCA_041497595.1 Gammaproteobacteria bacterium | reverse complement strand
GCATTTCGCTCGTTCTCTAGCGGTCTCCGCGTCCAAACACCCGGCCGCGGGCCCGCGACGGGGCCGTCGCGCCTGCCGGATTTGTCCGGGGAGCGGCTTTATTGTGACAATGTCGGCTTTTCGTGCCGCCTAGCGCGGACATCAACCCTTGCAAGGAGAAAAGAGTGGCAGCGTATGTGATCGCCAACATCAAAGTGACCGACCCGGCAGGCTACGAGAGGTACAAGAAGCTTGCCGGCCCTGCGATCGAGGCTTGCGGCGGCCGTTACCTGGTACGCGGGGGCAAGACCGATGTACTGGAAGGTGAATGGCATCCCGAGCGTATGGCGGTACTCGAGTTCGACAGCGTCGAGAAGGCGCGCGCGTGGTGGCAATCGACTCATTACGCGGCCGCAAAAAAGATCCGCCAGCGCACTGCGATTAGCAGCGTGATCATCGTCGAGGGGATGTGACGTGGTCTGGCCCGGTGCCCGGTCTGCCGCCGCAAGACGGTTCTGTTACGCTCGGGCCGACACCCTCCACGGAACACTAGTTTTGAAAAAAATCATATGCTTTTGGCGGGAATATCGTAGAATCTCTAGCTCTAGCGTCTTAACTAACTAGAAATCAAAGCCTTCAGGCATCCAACAGGGTGGGTGGCATGAAGAAGACGGCTTTCTGGAAAGCCGATTGGTTCCTCGGATTGGTCGTTGCCGTCGTTTTGTTCGTCGCGTCCGGCAGCGATTTCATTCAAAGTCTCGAACGTCAGGCCTACGACCTCGGCGTGCGGGCCTCCAGCCACGCCCCCTCGCAGCGCGTTGCGGTCATCGCCATCGACGATCAGAGCCTCGCCAACATCGGGCGATGGCCCTGGCCGCGCGAGATCCACGCGCAGATGATCAACAATCTCAAACAGGCCGGGGCGAAGGTAGTTGGCTACGCCTCGTTCTTTTTCGAGCCGCAGGTGGATCCCGGGCTCGCCTACATTCACAAACTCGCGGAGCTCTATCAGGCGCTTCCGCCCCCGCAGCAGCAGAACCTTGCCGATTTCGCGTCGGTGCTGGCCGAGGCGGACGATGCGCTCAACAGCGACCGCAAGCTTGCCGCCGCGGTGGCGCAGGCCGGCAACGTGGCGTTGCCGATGCTTTTCACCATCGGTGAACCGCGCGGCAATCCCGACCATCCGCTCGCCGACTACATTCTGAAGAGCCAGATCACCAAAGTGATCGACCGCATCGGCGCGGCCGATCGCAACATTTTCCCGGTGCCGACGCAGCAAGCGATTGCGCCGCTCGAAGAAATCGCGACCGGTGCCGCAGCGGTCGGTCATTTGAATGCGCTTCCGGATGTCGACGGCAGCACGCGCAACGAACCGCTGGTGGTGCGCTACTACGATCGGTATTTCCCGTCGTTTTCGCTGGTTCTCGCCGCCAGAAGCCTGAATCTGGGCCCGGCGGACGTCGAACTGCGGCTGGGCGAAGGGGTGAAGCTGGGGAACCTGACGATCAATACCGATCCTTACCTGCAGATGTACACCTACTTCTACAAGGATAGGGACGGCAAACCGGCATTTCCGCTGGATTCCTTTTACGACGTAATCTCGGGAAAGATCCCGGCGGAGAAGTACCGGGACAAAGTGGTGCTGATCGGCGCCACCGCTGCCGGCGTCGGGACCTACCAGGTGACGCCGATTTCGCCCGGAATGGCACCGGTCGTGACTCTGGCGCACTCGGTGTCCAGCATTCTCAAGGAGGATTTCTTCGTCGCGCCTACCTGGGGTTTCTGGGTGGAAAAGGCGGCGTTCCTGCTGGTCGCGCTTTATCTGATCCTGCTGCTGCCGCGACTCAAGGCAGGCATGGGTTTCACCGTGAGCGCGGTGTTGCTTGCGTCGCTGTTTGCCGCGCATTTCGTGCTGATGGCAGGCCAGCTGATGTGGATCCAGTTGATGGCCTCCGCGGTGCTGCTGGTGATCGGCCACATTCTGCTCACCACCAAGCGTTTTCTCTCCACCGAGCGCGGCAAGGCCAAGTCCGACCTCGATTCGGCGGAATCCAACCGCATGCTAGGCCTGGCTTTCCAGGGGCAGGGCCAGCTCGACATGGCCTTCGACAAGTTCAGGAAGGTGCCGCTCGACGACCAGCTGATGGAAAACTTGTATAACCTTGCGCTCGATTTTGAGCGCAAGCGCCAGTTCAACAAGGCCCACGCGGTGTATGAGCACATGGCCACGTACAATCCGAAGTTCCGCGACCTGGATCAGAAGCTCAATCGCGCCAAGCAGATGTCCGAGACCGTGATCCTCGGCGGCGGCGGACGCACCAACGCCAGCACGCTGATCCTCGAGGGCGGCGCCGTGGAAAAGCCGATGCTCGGCCGCTACCAAGTGGAAAAGGAACTCGGCAAGGGCGCGATGGGCGTTGTCTATCTGGGCAAGGACCCGAAGATCGGCCGCATCGTGGCGATCAAGACCATGGCGCTGGCCCAGGAGTTCGAAGCCGACGAGCTGGAAGAGGTGAAGCAGCGCTTTTTCCGCGAAGCCGAGACTGCCGGCCGGCTCAACCATCCCAATATCGTCACCATCTACGACGCCGGCGAAGAGCACGACCTGGCCTACATTGCCATGGAATTCCTCAAGGGCAGGGACCTGGTGCCGCAGACCAAACCGGGCAACCTGCTGCCTTTGCCCAAAACGCTGTCCGTGGTCGCGCGCGTCGCCGAGGCCCTAGCCTACGCACACCAGCAGAACGTGGTTCATCGCGATATCAAGCCGGCCAACATCATGTATGACGCGCAGGCCGATTCGGTCAAGGTCACCGACTTCGGCATCGCCCGAATCACCGATTCGTCCAAGACCAAGACCGGCATGGTGCTGGGCACGCCCTCGTACATGTCGCCCGAACAACTGGCCGGCAAGAAGATCGACGGCCAGTCCGATCTGTTTTCGCTGGGCGTGACGCTGTATCAGCTTGCCTGCGGCAGTTTGCCGTTCCAGGGCGATTCGATGACCCAATTGATGTTCAAGATCGCCAACGAGCCTCCGGTCGACATACTCGGCATCAACCCGACCCTACCCGAGTGTCTGGTGACGATCATCAACAAGGCGCTCGCCAAAGACGTTGCCGCGCGCTTCAGGAGCGGTGAAGAAATGGCGCAGGCGCTGCGCCAGTGCGCGGCGCAGTTCGGAACCGTGGACGTGACCTTGTAATGGATTGGAAGAAATGAATCTGACCCCCTCCCTGGAGATGGCGAAAGCCACCCACACCGGGATGGTGCGCTCCCACAACGAGGACAGCATTGCCACCGACCCGCAGATCGGGCTGGCGGTGCTGGCCGACGGGATGGGTGGCTACAATGCCGGCGAAGTCGCCAGCGGCATCGCCACCGCGCTGATTTCGAGCGAGACCCGCGAAGCGCTCGCCCGGCATGCGCCGCACGAACTGGACAAGAGTTCCGGTTCTCCGCTGGCGACCCGCCTGCTTCGGGAGATCATCGCCAGGGCCAACACCTCGATCTTCCAGTCGGCCAACAGCCAGCCGCAGTACGCGGGCATGGGGACCACGCTGGTGGTGACATTTTTGTGCAACAACCAGATAACGGTTGCCCACATCGGCGATTCCCGCTGTTACCGCTTTCGCGGGGACAAGCTGCAGCAGATCACCCGCGACCATTCGCTGCTGCAGGAACAGATCGACAGCGGCCTGCTCACCAAGGAGGCCGCCAAGCGCTCGCAGAACAAGAACCTGGTGACGAGGGCGTTGGGCATCGAGCCGCAAGTCGAGGCGGAGATCCGCACCTATCCGGCCCAGACCGGCGACATCTATCTGCTGTGCTCGGATGGACTTAACGACATGGTCGACGACGAGGACATCGAAATGACACTGGCGGCGATCGGCAGCAACCTCCCGCTGGCGGCCGATCAACTGGTACAGATGGCGAATGACAACGGCGGGCGCGATAATGTCTCCGTGGTGCTGATCAGGGTGAAAAAGGACTTCCCGGCCGACGACGGCCTGTGGGCGAAGTTCCTTTCGTGGTTCAAATAAGAGGAAGCAGATATGGCGAAGTTGATACTCAGTCTCGATGGCCAGGTGATCAAGGAGTTCACCCTCACCAAGGAGCGATCCACCATCGGCCGCAAGCCGCACAACGACATTCAGATCGACAATCTGGCTGTCAGCGGAGAGCACGCCATCATCATGACCATCCTCAACGATTCCTTTCTCGAGGATCTTGGCAGCACCAACGGCACGCTGGTCAACGGCCAGCCGGTGAAGAAGCACTTCCTTCAGAACAACGACGTCGTCGAAATCAGCAAGTACAAGCTCAAGTACGTCAACGAGGCGCCGGCCAACATGAGCCAGGCTGAATTCGAAAAGACCATGGTATTGCGCGCTCCCGTCGCAGGAACGAAAGCAGAAACAAAGGCGCCGACCGATACCCAGAACACCGTCCTGCAGTCCGCGAAGCTGAGCGACACCGTCATCAATGCCCAGGCTGCAGCCGCGGCGGCGGAAGCGCCCAAGCCGGCTCCGTCGCCGGCCCCGGCGGCCGCCGCGCCTGCCGCCACGGCAATGCCAGGGGGACAAGGCACCATCCAAATTCTCTCCGGACCCAACGCCGGCAAGGAACTGCCGCTGCTAAAGGCGCTGACCACGCTGGGCAAGCCCGGGGTGCAGGTGGCGGTCATCGCCAAGCGGCCACAGGGCTACTTCATCACCCACGTGGAAGGCGCCAACTTCCCGGTGGTCAACGGCAAGGCGCTCGATGTTCAGGCCCACCAGCTCAACGATCACGACATCATCGAGCTGGCCGGAGTGAAGATGGAGTTCTTCCTGAAATCCTGAGCCGAACCGCTGCCCGCGCAAGAACCGCTGCCCGCGCAAGAGGAGACAACGATAACCAGGCGGCTCCACCGAAGCGGCGTTGAGCCGGCGCGCTGCGAATCAAGGGAGACAGCTTGAAGAAGCATCTGGTGCGCATCGCGCTCGGACTGGTGGTGGTTCTGATTTTTGTCGGCCACGCCGCCCGTTACTACCAAATCCCCTTCGTCAATCGCTTCGAGAACATCGTTTACGATGCGCGCCTGCGCCTGACGATGCCCAACAGTATCGATCCGCGCCTGGTCATCGTCGACATCGACGAGAAAAGCCTCGCCGTGGAGGGCCGCTGGCCGTGGCGCCGCGACAAGCTCGCTCTGATGCTCGACCGGCTATTCGATCACTACAAGGCGGGCATCGTCGGCTTCGACGTGGTGTTCCCGGAACGCGACGAAAGTTCCGGCCTGGGGGTGCTCAGGCAGCTCGGCGAGAACCAGCTTCGGGGCAACGCGCAGTACCAGACGGTGCTCAAGGAAATCGGTCCGCAACTCGAATACGACCGCGCGTTCGCCGAGAAGCTGAGGAATCGGGCGGTGGTGCTCGGCTATTACGTTTCCGATGTCGCGTCGGAAGGCGGAAAAGGGCGCGCCACCGGCGCGTTGCCCAAGCCGGTCCTGCCGGCCGGCACCTTCAAGGGCAAGAGTATCGGCTTTACCCGCTGGATCGGTTACGGCGCCAACCTCGCGGAATTCCAGGAGGCCGCGGCAAGCGGCGGTCACTTCAACCCCTTGCCCGACGACGACGGCGTCACCAGGCGGGTGCCGATGCTGGCCGAGTACGAGGGCGCGTACTACGAATCGCTGTCGATGGCGATGGTGCGCCTCGGGCTGGGTTCGCCGCCGGTCGTTCCCGGTTTCCCGGAGGAAAAGTTCTTCACCAGGAACTATCCCGGACTGGAGTGGATCGACATCGGCTCGGTACGCATTCCGGTAGATGTTCAGGTGGCGACCCTGGTTCCCTACCGCGGCCGTGCGGGCAGTTTCAAGTATGTTTCGGCGACCGATGTGCTGCATGGCACGACGCCGATCGACGATCTGAGGAACAAGATCGTCCTGGTGGGTACGACCACGCCGGGGCTGTTCGACCTCAGGGCGACTCCGGTTGCAAGCGTGTATCCCGGCGTGGAGATTCACGCCAATCTGATCACCGGCATGCTCGACGGCAACATCAAGCAGAAGCCGCCGTACGTGCTTGGCGCCGAGGTGGTGCTGCTCCTGTGTTCGGGCCTGGCGATGGCACTGGTGCTGCCTCTGGTGAATCCGTTGCGCGCCACCCTGCTCACGGTGGTGGTGCTGGCGGCGGTGTTCGCCAGCAACTTGCTGGTGTGGACCGAGGGCAACCTGGTGCTGCCCCTGGCTTCGGGCCTGTTGATGATCGCGATGCTGTTCGCGCTCAACATGTCCTACGGCTTCTTTGTCGAGTCGCGCGCCAAGCGCCAGATCACCGGGCTGTTCGGCCAGTATGTGCCGCCCGAGCTGGTGGACGAAATGAGCAGGAATCCCGAGTCCTTCTCGATGGAAGGCGAAAGCCGCGAGCTGTCGGTTTTGTTCACCGACGTGCGCGGGTTCACCACCATTTCCGAAGGCCTCGACCCGAAGCAGCTCTCCAAGCTGATGAACGAATTCCTCACGCCGCTCACCCGGGTGATCTACAAGCATCGCGGCACCATTGACAAGTACATGGGGGATTGCATCATGGCATTCTGGGGGGCTCCGCTGGAGGATCCACAGCATGCGCGCAGCGCCGTGCTCGCCGGTCTGGAGATGTACCAGGTGCTCGAGGCTCTGCAGCCGCACTTCAAGGAAATGGGCTGGCCGCCGATCCACATCGGCGTGGGCGTGAACAGTGGCCGCATGAGCGTAGGCAACATGGGCTCGGAAATCCGTCTGGCCTACACCGTGATGGGCGACGCCGTGAACCTGGCTTCGCGCCTGGAGGGCATCACCAAGGAATACGGGGTCAAAATGATCGTCGGCGAAAACACCCGCGCGGAGGTTCCCGAGGTGGTCTTTCGCGAGCTCGACCGGGTGAAGGTGAAAGGCAAGGACGAGCCGGTGACCATTTTTGAGCCGATCGGGCTGGCGGTGGAAGTCGCCAAGGCGGTGCAGGACGAATTGAAGCTTTGGGGGCAGGCGCTCAAGCTTTACCGGGCGCGCGACTGGGATATGGCAGAATTGCAGTTGCTCAACCTGCAAAAGCTCAACGCAGCGAGCGGACTTTATAAGCTCTTCCTCGGGCGCATCGCCTTTTTCCGCAGAAATTCTCCGGAGCAAGGCTGGGACGGTTCCTGGAAATTCGAGACTAAATAGCGATGCAGATCAGGGTACTCGGTTGCAGTGGCGGAATCGGTGGAAACCTGCGCACCACCACCATGCTGCTCGACCACGACGTGCTGATTGACGCCGGAACCGGGGTCGGGGATCTGAGCCTCACCGAGCTGCTGAAGATCGACCACGTCTTTATCACTCACTCGCATCTCGATCACACCACCTCGGTGGCGTTCCTGGTGGACACCGTCGGCCCGATGCGCGATACGCCGATCACCGTGCACTGCACCGAGCCGACGCACAAGATCCTGCAGGATCACATTTTCAACTGGAAGGTATGGCCGGATTTCACCGAAATTCCGAGCAAGTCCGCGCCGTACCTGAAATACACCACGTTTGCAGTGGGCGAAACCGTCGATCTCGGCGGACGCCGGATCACCGTGTTGCCGGCCAATCACGTGGTCCCCGCGGTCGGGTTCCACCTCGACAGCGGCGAGGCCAGCCTGGTTTTCACCGGCGACACCACCATCAACGACGCGCTTTGGGTGGAAGTCAACAAGATCGAGAACCTGCGCTATCTGATCATCGAGACGGCCTTCCCGAACGAGGACAAGCAGCTGGCGGTCGCGTCGAAACATCTGTGCCCGAGCATGCTGGCGGAGGAACTGGCCAAACTCAAGCGCCCGACGCGGGTCTATATCACGCACCTGAAGCCCGGCGCCGGCACGTTGACGATGCAGGAAGTCGAGGAGTATGCGGAACGCTACAACCCCCGCATGTTATCCAACGGTCAGGTTTTCAAGTTTTGACCGCCTCGGCAAGCAAAGGCGCGGGTTAGCGGCCCGGAAGTTGCTGGGGTAGTATCCCGGAGTGGCACCCGGCAAACGGAAGAAGGATGGACGCCATGAGCACAGTCTTTGAGACCAAGCCGCAATCCGGCCATAACCTGGCCGAAATGAGCCATAAACTGGAGTTCCAGAAGAGGCTCCAGGCGGTCACGAACAAGATCCATGCGACCAGCAACATCGACGAGATCATGCTGGAGCTGTCGCAGGACATCTGTGCGCTGTTCGAGGCCGACCGGCTCACCATCTACGTGGTTTCCGAGGACAGGACGTCGATCATTTCCAAGGTCAAGACCGGCTTGTCCTCCTTCAAGGACCTGAAGCTGCCGGTCAACGAGCAGAGCATCGCCGGCTTCGTCGCGTTGTCGAAGAAGCTCATCAACATCCGCGATGTCTACGACGACAACGAGCTGCGCGGCCACAACGCCCACCTCAAGTTCCTCAAGGAAGTGGACCGCCGCACCGGATACCGCACCAAGCAGATGCTGGTGGTGCCGGTAACGGATGGCCCCGGCGGCGAACTGATCGGCGTGGTGCAGGTGATCAACACCAAGAGCGGCCAGCCTTTTTCCACTGTCGCGGAGGAAGGCGCGGCGCATCTCGGTGAAACCCTGGCCATTGCGCTGAAGCAACGCAGCCGCCCGACGGCGATGCTGCGCGGGAAGTACGACCATCTGGTGACCAACGCCGTGCTTTCCGTAGAAGAAATGGAACTCGCGACCCGTTCCGCCAGGCGCAAGAACCTGGACATCGAGGATGTTCTGATCGACGAGTTCCAGGTCAAGGCGCCGGCGATCGGCGAAGCGCTGTCCCAGTTCTTCCGCGTGCCTTACGAGTCGTTCAAGCAGGACCGGGTCAAGCCCATGGACCTGCTCAAGAACCTGAAGCGCGATTTCGTCGAGAGCAGCTCTTGGGTGCCGATCGAAGACGTGAAGGAAGGCCTGATCGTGCTTACCACCGACCCGGAGAAAGTGCGCGCCTCGAAAGTGGTGGGCAACATCTTTCCCAAGCACAAGGTGGTCTTCAAAGTCTGCACCCGGCGCGAATTCAGCGCCACGCTGGATCAGTTCTTCGGCGCGGATGCCGTCGGTGACACCTCGAACATCAGCGAATTGCTCTCCACCATGGACGACGAGGGCGACGACGAGGGCGGGGCCGGAGCCGGAACCGACGACGTATCTTTGGCGCAGGACAACGAACTGGTGAAACTGGTAAACAAGATCATCGTGGACGCCTATCACCAGGGGGCTTCCGACATTCACATCGAGCCCTATCCGGGAAAGGGCAAGACCGAAGTCCGCTTCCGCAAGGACGGCACGCTGCAACCGTATATATCGGTGCCGGCGAGCTACCGCAATGCCATTGCCGCGCGCCTGAAGATCATGTGCGATCTCGACATCTCGGAGAAACGCAAACCCCAGGACGGCAAGAT
>JBGQGT010000057.1:0-9420 GCA_041497595.1 Gammaproteobacteria bacterium | reverse complement strand
ATGACCACCGACCCCTCCGGCATCATCACGGACGTCAACAAGCAGATGGAGGCGCTCACCGGCTGCACGCGCGACGAGCTGATCGGCGCGCCGTTCAAGAATTACTTCACCGATCCGGAGCGGGCCGAGGCGGCCATCAAGCTCGTGTTGAGCGAAAAGAAGGTCACCGACTACGAGCTGACGGCGTGCGCCCGCGACGGGAAACAAACGGTGGTGTCATACAACGCGACCACCTTTTACGACCGGGGCCGCACGCTGCAGGGCGTCTTCGCCGCGGCGCGCGATGTGACCGAGCGCAAGCGCTTCGAGCAGACGCTGCAGGAGAAAAACGTCGAGCTGGAGGGCGCCAACCAGGCCAAGGACCGCTTCCTCGCCAGCATGTCGCACGAACTGCGCACGCCACTGAACGCCATCATCGGCTTCACCGGCACGCTGCTGATGAAGCTGCCCGGGCCGCTCAACGCCGAGCAGAACAAGCAGCTGTCCACCGTCCAGTCCAGCTCCAGGCACCTGCTGTCGCTGATCAACGACCTGCTCGACCTGGCCAAGATCGAGTCGGGCAAGGTCGAGCTGCAGCCCGAGCCGGTGGCGTGCAAGGCGGTGCTGGACGAGGTGAGCGCGGCGCTCAAGCCGCTGGGCGAGGCCAAGGGACTCAAGTTCGAGACGCGGGCGCCGAAGGGCGAGCCGATGGTCAACACCGACCGCCGCGCGCTGACGCAGATCCTGCTCAATCTTACCAACAACGCGATCAAGTTCACCGACCGCGGCGCGGTAAAGATTGAACTGGCGCAGCAGCGCGACAACGGCCTGCTGCGGACCCGCTTTACCGTGGTGGACACCGGTGTGGGCATAGCTGCCGCAGACCAGGCGAAGCTGTTCCAGGCCTTCGAGCAGCTCGGAGTGTCCGGCGCGCGCCGGCGCGAGGGCACCGGGCTGGGATTGCACCTGTCGCAGAAGCTCGCGGCCCTGCTCGGCGGGCGCATCGAGTTCGAAAGCGAAGCGGGCAAGGGCAGCCGCTTCACCCTGGTGCTGGAGGAGCGCTGAGGCCGTGGGGACGCGCATCCTGGTGATCGAGGACAACCCGGCCAACATGGAGCTGGCGCGCTACGTGCTCGAGGCCTTCGGCTACACCGTGTCTGCGGCGGTGGACGGCGAGATCGGACTGGAACTGGCCCGCGCCGAGCCGCCCGAATTGGTGATCTGCGATCTGCAACTGCCGGGCATCGACGGCATCGAGGTGGCGAAGCGGTTCAAGGCGCAGCCGGCGCTCGCGCGCGTGCCGCTGGTCGCCGTCACCGCCTACGCCATGGTCGGCGACCGCGAACGCGTGCTTGCCGCCGGCTTCGACGGCTACATTTCCAAGCCGCTCGATCCGCAGACCTTCGTGCCGCAGATCGCCGCCTTCCTCAAGTCTCCGGCGCCCACGCCGATGTTCCGGGACACCTCGGCCGCGGCGGCAGGCAAGCCGATGCCGAAAGCACGCGCGCGGGCGCTGGTGCTCGACGATTCCCCTGCGAATATCGAGAAGCTGCGCAGCCTGCTCGAGCCGAACGGCATCGCGGTCGAGGTGGTGAGCCGCATCGAGGAGGCGCTCGCGCGCCTCGCGCGGCAAAAGCCCGACCTGATCATCTCCGATCTGCACCTACACCATGAGCGCGGCGAAGATTTCTACGCCGCGGTCAGGGCACGGCCGGAGTTGAAAGCGGTGCCGTTCGTGTACATCTCGTCCACCATGCTGCGCGATGTCGACCGCCTGAAGGCGCTCGCCGCCGGGGCGGACCGCTTCATCGTGCGGCCGATCGACAATGCTCTTCTGCTGGCCGAGATCGAGGCCTGCCTCGCGCTGCGCATAGAGTCCTGAGCATGGCCCATATCCTCTTGCTCGACGACCGCGCGCTGAATCGCGAGTTTCTCGCCACCCTGCTCGGGTATTACGGGCACACGCTCGCCGAGGCCGCAGACGGCGTCGAGGGCCTCGCTCGCGTGGGCGAGCGCAAGCCGGATCTGGTCATCACCGACCTGCTGATGCCGAACATGGACGGCGAGGAATTCGTGCGCCGGCTTCGCTCCGACCCGGCGACGAAGGACCTGCCGGTAATCATCTACACCGCGACCTACCGCGTGCGCGAGGCCCGCGAAATCGCCGATCGCATCAGCGTGCGCCGGGTGCTCGCCAAGCCGAGCGAGCCGAAGGACATAGTTGCGGCGGTGGCCGAGGCGCTGGGCGAGTCCGCTCCCGCCGCGGAGCCCCCCGCGCCGGGCAAGCGCGGTGCGCCCAAGCCGGGGGTCGCGGCGCCCGGCAAGGGCGTGGTCGAGCAGCTCGATGCCATCGAGAGCCTGAACCTGAGGCTTGCCCATCTGCTCGAGAGCGCGGTTCAGATCGCCGAAGAGCAGGCGAAATCGCTGACCGCGGTGCGGGCGCTGGAGAATGCGCTGCAGTACGTGCAGTCGCTCAGCCTGCGCCTTACAGGACTCGTCGAGCTGGGGCTCGATCTTGCCAAGGCGCGCGATCCGCGGGAGCTGATCGACCTATTCTGCCGCGCGCTGCAGGACATCCTGAGTTCACACTATGCGGGCGTCGTGGTCATCGGCGGCAATGGCGAGTCATTGCTGCAGTTCGCGGCCCGCGGTCTGGATGACGCAACGCGCGCGCGCGTGGCGCGCGAGATCGCCGATTGCCCGGCCGCGAAGAGGGTCCTCGTGGAGGGCGGGGCCGGCAGGCTGGTGATCGGCGTCAATCCAACCGATGTCACGGGCTTTCCCGCCTCGCATCCGCCGGTGAAGAATTTCCTTGCCTACCCGGTAGCCGCGCACGACAAGACGATCGGCTGGCTGTATGTCGCCGACCGGCTCGGCGATGAAAGCTTCAGCACGGATGACGAGCACATCGTGATGGCGCTTGCCGCCCAATTCGCCATCGCCTGGGACGGCCTTGCCATGTACACTGGACTCGAGCGCCTGGTGGCCGAGCGCACCCGGCAGCTCGAGTTGAGCAACCGCGAGTTGGAGGCGTTCTCCTACTCTGTGTCGCACGACCTGCGCGCGCCGCTGCGGCACATCAACGGCTATGTCGAAATGCTCGGCGAGGACGCCGAAAGCACCCTCTCTTCCGAGGCGAAGCGGTATCTGCAGGTGATTGCCGACGCCAGCCGGCAGATGGGGCAGTTCATCGACCACTTGCTGGAGTTCTCGCGCATGGGGCGGACAGAGCTGCGCGAAACGCGGGTGGACCTGAATGATCTGGTGCGGGAGACGATGGCGCACCTGGAGACGGAAACGCGCGATCGTCACATCGCCTGGACCATCCCGGCATTGCCTTCGGTAAAGGGCGACCCGGCGATGCTCAAGCAGGTGCTCGCCAACCTGCTCGGTAACGCGGTCAAATACAGCCGCCAGCGCGACCCGGCGCAGATCGAGATCGGTCAGACCGGCGAGGAAGACGGACAGTTCATCTTTTTCGTGCGCGACAACGGCGCCGGTTTCGACATGAAATACGCGGACAAGCTCTTTGGCGTGTTCCAGCGGCTGCACCGGGCGGAGGAGTTCGAAGGTACAGGCGTCGGCCTGGCCAACGTGCGGCGCATCATCGCCCGGCATGGCGGCCGGGTCTGGGCCGAGGCCGCACCGGATCAGGGTGCGACGTTCTATTTCACTTTGAAGCCAGCGCCCTGACGATAGGCGCCTCACCACAGAGGCACAGAGAAATGCCAGTAACGGGCAAGAGCGACACACAAGGGAAACAAGAACACGAAGCGGCACGAACAGAAACGACGACCGTCATCTTGAAAACCGGAAAGAACGACACATGAATGTACTGCAGCGAATCCTGCTGGTGGAAGTCAGCCTCAGGGACGCAGAAATGACTCTCAAGGCGCTCGAGACCTACCACCTGGCCAACGAACGAGGTCCTTCACCTGCGCGACGGCGCCGAAGCGCTGGATTTCCTGTTCCGGCACGGCAACTTCGCGGGCAGGGCCAACAGCCAGCCGGCGGTGGTACTGCTGGATCTGAAAATGCCCAGAATGGACGGATTGGAGGTGCTGCGGCAGATGAAGGACGATGCCGACCTCAAAATGATCCCGGTGGTGATCATGACGTCGTCGCGCGAAGAGCGGGACCTTCTCGACAGCCACCAGCTTGGCGTCAATGCCTACGTGATCAAGCCTGTGAAGTTTCTCGAATTCGTCGACGCGGTGAAGCAGGTGGGCGCATTCTGGGCCGTCCTGAACGAACCCCGCCCGGAGGCATGCCGAGGGGCAACCGGCCCGAACAATAAGCACGTCATTTGCGAACTGGGAATCCAATGAACCGTTCGATCCGAGTGTTGCATCTGGAAGACAATCCGCACGACGCGGAACTGATTCGGCAGAAGCTGAAGGTAGAGGGGCTGTCCTTCGACATCGTCTGGGTGAACGGCAAGGAGGCTTTCGAATCTGCACTGGACCGGGAGGCGTTCGACCTCGTGCTGGCCGACTACAACCTGCCGGACTACGACGGCAATTCGGCGTTGAAGAGGGTGCGCCAGAAGCGGCCCGAGTTACCGGTGATCGTTATTTCTGGCACGGTGGGCGAGGAAGAGGCAGTGGAGTGCCTCAAGGCCGGCGCCACCGACTATGTGCTCAAGCAGCGCCCCCAGCGGCTCGGCGCTGCAGTAACTCGGGCGCTGGCGGAAAAAGGCGAACAGGGAAGACGGCGCGAGGCCGAGAGTGCTCTGCACGAGAGCGAAGACCGATTTCGTTCGGCGATGCGTTTCTCCGCCATCGGCATGGCGCTCGTCGCGCCTGACGGACGGTGGCTGGACGTCAATCGAGCGCTGTGTCGAATTACCGGATATTCCGAAGAAGAATTGCTCGCCAGGAATTTCCAATCGATCTCCCACCCGGACGATCTTGACTCCGACCTGAATTACGTTCGCCGTATGCTCAGCAGCGAGATCGACACCTACCAGATGGAAAAGCGTTATTTCCACAAGGACGGTCACATTGTCTGGGTTCTCCTCAGTGTCAGCCTTGTGTGGCGGCCAACAGGAGAGCCGAACTATTTCATTTCTCAGATCCAGGACGTCACCTTGCGCAAGCTGGCCGAACGGAGCTTGGCGCAGTTGGCGGCGATCGTCGAATCCAGCAGCGACACCATCGTAAGCCGCTCGCTTGACGGCAAGATCCTTTCCTGGAATGCCGCCGCCGAGCGCATGTTCGGCTGGACCGCCGAAGAAGCGATCGGGCGGCCGATATGGATGATCATCCCCCCCACCGGCAAACGGGAGCCGCTCATCGAGCGCGTATCGCGAGGCGAGACGGTCGAACCGTTCGAAACCATCCACCTGCGCAAGGATGGATCGCTCTTCCCTTCGCAAACGACCCTGTCAGCGATCAAGGACGAAGGCGGCAAGGTAGTCTCGTTGGCCAATATCATTCGCGACATGACCGAGCGAAAGCAGCAGGAGCAGAAAATCGTCGGCCTGAACAGGATCCACACCATTCTTAGCAGCATCAATTCCGCCATTGTGCGTATTCGCGACCGCCAGCAGCTGTTTCAAGAAGCCTGCCGCATCGTCGTAGCGCATGGCGGATTCAGCGTCGGATGGATCGGCGTGCTAGACCATGCCACCGGAATGCTTGTCACGGCCGCACAGGCTGGCCTGCCGCTAGATATCGGCGCTGGTGGCGACTCCTCTGATCGCCCGATCGGGCTCGTGCCGCTGGGCACCGCGGAGGTCGCATTGCGCGAGAAGCGGCCCGCCTTCGACAACGATATCGAGCGTGGGCTGGTTGAAATGAACAGCGAGTCTGGGCCGGACACGTTGAGCGTCAGGCGAGCGGCCGTTCGCCTGGGCGCAAAGTCGGTCGTCGTGCTGCCGCTGTACGTGGAGGGGAAAACGTTCGGAGTGCTTACGCTGTATGCGCCGGAACGGAACTTTTTCGACGACGAGGAGCTCAAGCTGCTCAACGAGTTGGCCGGGGACATTTCGTTCGGCCTGGAGTTCATCGCCAAGGAAGAGAAAGTTGACTATCTCGCTTACTACGACGCGCTGACCGGGCTACCAAACCGCAGCCTGTTCTTTGACCGATTGACACACCAGATTGGCACGGCCGCACGTGACGGCTTGAACGTGGCGCTGGTGCTGATGGACCTGGACCGCTTCCGGCTGATCAACGACACGCTCGGCAGACAGGCCGGAGATGCGCTGCTCAACTCGGTGGCGCAGCGGATCAAGGATTCGCTCAGAGATCAGGACACCGTGGCGCGGGTCGGTGCCGACAGCTTTGCGCTGGCGGTGTCCGGGAGCTGGCAGGCACTGGAAGTGGCCCACTTCATGGAGATACACAACCGGCAAATGTTCGGGCAACCGTTCGTGCTGGGAGGGGAAGAGCTGCGGGTGTCGGCGACGGCTGGGATTGCGGTGTTCCCGGGCGACGGCGATAATCCCGAGTTTCTTTTCGCCAACGCCGAAGCGGCGCTGCGCAAGGCAAAGGAACAGAACGCGCGATTCCTGTTCTACGGCCCGGAAATGAACGCTCGCATCGCCGACTCGTTGCGCCTGGAGAACAGGCTGCGACAGGCACTGGAGAACGGCGAAATGGTGCTGTGGTATCAACCGAAGGTCAGCGTCAAGACGCGCAAGCTCACCGGATTCGAGGCCCTGATGCGCTGGCAGGATCCGGAAACCGGCATGGTGCTGCCGGCCAAGTTCATTCCGCTGATGGAACAAACGGGGCTGATCCTGGATGCGGGACGGTGGGCGCTGTCGCAGGTTGCACGCGACTGCAAGCTTTGGGCAAAGGACGGGCTCAAGCCACCGCGCGTCGCGGTGAACGTCTCCCCGATTCAACTCAGGCAGAAGGATTTCGTCGCCACCGTGGTCGACGCGGTGCGAAAAACGGAAGCGGCCGGCGGGATGCTCGACCTGGAGATCACCGAAAGCGTGATCATGGAAAACGTCGAAGCAATCATTCCCATACTGCAGACGGTGCGCGGATTCGGCGTCGAGATCGCGGTGGACGACTTCGGCACCGGATATTCCTCGCTCGCCTACATCGCGAGGCTGCCGCTTCACGCCCTCAAGATCGATCGCAGCTTCATCGTCGGGATGACAAGTAACCAGGATAGCCTCGCCATCGTCAGGTCGGTCATTTCCTTGGCTCATGCGCTACGGCTCCATGTCATCGCGGAAGGCGTGGAAACCGACGAGCAGGCGACGTTGCTGCGCCAACTCAAGTGCGACGAATTGCAGGGCTATCTTCTCAGCCGTCCCGTGCCGCCGGAAGAAGTGCCGGCGCTGGTGAGAAAGCTCACTTAGCCGCGCGCGTGATGTTGAGGAATCAGGGCTCTAAGAGCCTGGTTGATCGTTGAGTTTTCTCGAGTCACGACATTCACGATATTCACGCTATTCACGACCTTAATACCGTCTTGGGCTGCCGTAGGATTCGTCGAACAGCGAGAACGGCGGCGTGCGGCCCACCAGGCTTTCGATCAGCATCAGTTCGAGGTCGTCATGGTTCTTGAAAGGCGCGGGCACGATGCGCCTGCCCTTGTCGGGCTGCGCCAGCACATAGCGCGGCGCGTCGTGGTGGACGGAAACAATCCTCTCGGTAACCGTGGAATCATCTGCCGCGGCGATGTCGGTTTCGCCGTAACAGGTGCACACGTAAGTGAGGTCGGGCTCGGTCTCGACATACAGGCCGGTGCCGCGGATGCCGACAATCGCATTGGGCCCGGCAACCGTGCGCGGTCCTCCGCCGTACACGGAGAGCAGCGCGCCGGTGATCAGCCGCAAAAGGTTGACGAACGTATCGTTGCCTTTCATTTCCAGCCTGCTGTCGGCACGCAGCAGAAAGGCATCCGAGCCCACCACGAATATCGCGCGCGCACCCTTGCCGGTCTCCACCGTGTCGTTCGGCCCGATGCGGGCGTCACGGGTGATGAGCTTGCCGTTGACCATCACCGGACCGGTCACGTCGTAGATCGACTGTCCGTTCGCCAGCGGCTTGGGGACACGCCCGAGCACTTGCGCACCGGCAATGCGATTGCCGGACCACAGGCCTCCCCCGGCGAACAGGCCCCCGGCCAGCGCCCGGACCAGAAACGCGCGACGCTTCGCCACGAGTTTTTCAGTTTTTTGGTTTTGCATTGCGGCGCCCGTTTGGCATGCCCTTTGAGTAAACTCTAGCACGCTCCCTCGCGAACAGGTTCAGACAATGCGTCTAACGATTCCGCCGTCCCCGCAGCAACGCCTGGCCGCGATCGCGGCGCTGTTGATGCTCGCGCCCGTGGCGGCGCATGCTGCGGACACCCGCTTCGGATTGGACGCGGACCTTACCCACGACACCAACGTCAACCGCGCCGCCTACGCCAACGAAGAACAAGCCGACGACATTCTCGCTGTGGAAGCTTATGCGGCACGCAGCTTCCGGCTTTCGTATCGCAGTGGATTCGTGGTGCGCGGCGGGCTGCGGCTGCGCGAGCAACGCGAGTTCGGCGACCTGAGCAACGTCGCGGCGCTGGGGCGCGTGGCCTACCGGTTCCAGCCTTCCCCGGGTTACACCAGCGCGTGGATCGAGTTGGCAGGCACGGTCGAGGCGCTGCGCTACCGCGACAGCGCGTTGCGCGACGGCACCAGCCTGTCCGGATCCGTTTCGGTCGGCAAGTATCTCACCGACCGCATCCGCCTCGGCGCAGGACTGGGGCTGGATGAACGCGAGGGGAAGGTCGGCGCCCTGTACGACCTTTCCACCACCAGGGCCTGGCTGACACTCGATTATCGCGTCACCCCCGGAATTACCGTTTACGGTTCCACGACCTGGATCCAGGGCGACCACGTTTTCACCGCCAACGACCCCGCCACGCAGGGCCTGCTCAAGCCTTACGCCGAGGCAATCGCGGCGGACCCGGCTTTCGCGCGCGCATTCGGCGGCGCGCCGGTCACCGCCTACCGCATGGAAGCCACCACGCTGCTGTTCGAAACCGGCGTCAATATCCCGATCACGGGCGGGCAGGCGCTCGACTTCGGCGCGAGTTGGTTCGACTCCGAAGCCGACCAGGGCGGCGGCAAGTACGACGGCGCCACTTTCCGTATCGGCTATCTTTACCGCTTCCGCTGAGACGGAACACGCGTCTTTACGATCCCGATCGACTGCGGGATCACGAGTGATAGCCATGGACCCGAAACCACCACCCAACAAGCCGGTCATCGACGACAACGTTCGCAGGACCGTCGAACGGAGCGCGCTGCGAAAGGTGCGCGGCGTGCTCGACGCGCTGGAACGCGAGGAACAGGAAGACCGGCGTTTCCGCCTCGGTATCTATGCGGTGTGCGGCGTCCTGGTCTTGTTGCTGATCTGGATCGTCGCCGACCTGGTCCTGCGCTGATAATCGCCGGGTCGCAGGCGGATTGACTGCGCGGCGATGTCAGGCAACACT
>JBGQGT010000056.1:0-9449 GCA_041497595.1 Gammaproteobacteria bacterium | reverse complement strand
TACTGCACGTCCGGATTGGGCATCGGGCCCTCGGCGCGGTCCCACCACTCGATGCGCTTGTATACGCCGGCGTAACGCTGCGCGGTGCGGAACAGCGCCTTCGCGGCGGGGTCGTCCTTGCGGCCGACCACGGTGAGGTGCACCGGGTCGTTCGACAGTTCCAGGTCGGCGATGAGAATGCCGGCTTCGGTGCGCCTCCTCAGCGCCACTTCGGGGGTGACCAGAAAGCGCATCGCGCGCTCAGCGTCGTCGCGGTATTCCCGGTTTCCGCTGTAGCGCGCAAGCGCGTTGGCGAAGCGCGCCATCATGATGTTTTCGTCGATTTGCGGCAGCGGTTCCAGCAAGCCCTTGCCCGGAACGGTAGTGACGAAGCCGGCGGCGGCGCCTTTGCCGAAGTTGGCGCGGATGAAGCGCGTGGCGTTCTCGGCGAGCCGAAGCCATTCGCGTTCTCCGGTCACCTGATAAAGCGCGAGGAAGCCGCGCCCCATCGCCAGCGTGTCCTCGAGATACGGGCCGGCGACGTCGCGTTGATCATGGCGGAAACCGCCGCCGGCAAGCGCGCGATGCTCCAGCACCCAGCGTGCCGCGGCTACCGCCCGCGCCAGGACCTGTTCATCGCCTTGCGCGGCGTAGAGCGCCGCCAGCCCCTGGATGATCCAGCCGTTTTCGCGCGCGTACAGATGCCTGTCGATGGCCGGGATGCCGAGCTTGCGCCGCGCCGAATCGGACAGCGCGAAGTACTCTTCGCTGTGCCGGCCTTTCACAAGGTCGGCGTCCTGGCTGACGTAGAACGCTGCCTCGGGCGAAAGCAGGAATGCGGTGACGTAGCGGTAGATGTCGCGCGCCGCATCGAGATAGCGCGCATCGTTCAGCGCCAGATAGGCAGCCGAATACATTCGCATGTAGTCTGCCTGAACGAACATGATTTTCTCGAAATGCGGATGCTTCCAGTCGCCGTCTGTGGAGTACTGGTAGACGCCGCCCCACACCGGGTCGATAAGGCTCAATGATCCTTCGAGCGTCTGGGTGGCCATCCTGCGCGACTGCGCGTCGCCGTCCCTGTCCTGCATCAGCGCGTACTCGACCGTGTCGCGGTCCATGAATTTCTGTTGCTGCTTCAGTCCGCCGATAGTGAAATCGTGGCTGTCCACGATCTGTTTCCTGAGCGTTTGTCGCAAAGCCCCGGGAAGCAATGGGCTGGATGCGTACTGTTTGATTGGTTCGCTGTCGCGGTATTTCACCGGGCTCGGGTCGGCGACGATCGCCTGGAGCAATTTTTCGAAGGGGCCGGGAGGAATGTAGCCGGAGCGCTTGACGATCTCCTTGCCGTCCGGACCGAACACGATGGTCGCCGGCCACCCGTAGTCCTCGTAGCGCCGCGACAGATCGGGGCGGGCGTCCTGGTCCACCTTGACCGCGATGTACTGCCGCTCGATCAGTTTTACTACCGCAGGATCGTGGTAGGTCTCGCGCTCCATCACGTGGCACCAGTGGCACCACACCGCCTCGAGGTCCAGCAGAACGAAGCGGTTCTCCGTGCGGGCACGCTCGAACACCGAGTCCGACCAGGGCTGCCAGTCGATGGCGGGGGCGGCGTAGGCGGCGGCCGCGGCCAAGAGCAATGCGGGCAGAGCCAACAGACGACGCAGGACGTGCATGACGGCCTCCTTGTTGGCTGATATATACGGCGGCGCGCGAGCGACGGATGCGTGCCCCTGCCAAAAGGTGATTGATCTTCAAGCCGAAATCGGTATAATCGCGGCCTTCCTTGCTTCACCGGGTCCGCATCCCGGGAGGCTTTCCGCCCGATCCGTCGGGCAAACCCACAAGGAGATACATTGATGCGGCATTACGAGATCGTTTTCATCGTCCATCCCGATCAGAGCGAGCAGGTGCCGGGGATGATCGAGCGCTACCGGCAGATGGTCACGTCCCGCGCCGGGCGCATCCATCGCCTTGAAGACTGGGGACGCCGGCAACTCGCCTTCCCGATCCAGAAAGTCCACAAGGCGCATTACGTGCTGATGAAC
This sequence comes from Gammaproteobacteria bacterium, assembly GCA_041497595.1. Lineage (GTDB taxonomy): Bacteria > Pseudomonadota > Gammaproteobacteria > Burkholderiales > JACQAP01 > JACQAP01. The sequence continues at coordinate 7,419 of JBGQGT010000056.1, read as the reverse complement.
ATCGAGTGCGATCAGGAAACCCTGACCGAGCTCGAGCACGCCTACAAGTTCAACGACGCGGTGCTGCGCCACCTGATCGTGAATATTACCCGCGCCGTGACCGAGCCTTCACCGATGATGAAGGAAGAGAAGTCGCGTACCGTGGTGGGCGAGAGCGCCAAGCCGGAAGCCGCGGCGGAAAAACCGGCGCCGACCGCAGCCCAGTAACGAAGTGAGTCGCAACGTGGTTGTCCTGACAGGCAAGCTGATCGAACGCAACGAACTGCGCCATACGCCCGCCGGCTTGCCGGCGCTGAATTTCCGGATCGGCCATGTTTCGGAACAGGTTGAAGCAGGCAGGTCCAGAAGCGTCAACCTCGAGATCGAAGGCGTGGCGCTCGGCGAAGTGGCGCAGAAGTTGAGCAAGGCGGCGCAGGAAGCGGAATACAGGTTCGAAGGCTTTCTGGCGATGAGAAGCAAGCTGTCCCGACAACCGGTGTTGCACGTGAACAGATTCGACTTGAATTGAGGATAGAGAACCATGGCGCGATTTGGAGGTAGCAAGGGTAAAGGCAAGGACAAGGGCAAGGAACGCAGCAATCGCCCGTTGTTCCGCCGCCGCAAGTTCTGCCGCTTCACTGCCGAAGGCATCAAGGAAGTGGATTACAAGAACGTCGAGATCCTGAAGGATTTCATCAACGAGAACGGCAGGATCATTCCGGCCCGCATCACCGGCACCAAGATGCACTTCCAGCGCCAGTTGTCGGTTGCGATCAAGCGCGCGCGTTTCCTGGCGCTGATGCCGTACACCGACCTGCACTGAGGAACCGCAGCCATGCAAGTCATTCTGATGGAAAAAGTGCACAACCTCGGCCAGCTTGGCGACATCGTCAAAGTGAAACACGGCTTCGCGCGTAACTTCCTGATTCCGCAAGGCAAGGCCAAGCGCGCCACGGACAGTGCGATCGCCGAGTTCCAGAGCCGCCGCGCCCAACTCGAGTTGCAGCAGGGCAAGGCGCTCGCGGAGTCGCAGGCACGCGCCGCCCGGCTCGAAGGGCTGATGATCCAGATCACCCAGAACGCCGGGGTCGACGGGCGCCTGTTCGGCTCGGTGACCAACTACGACATTGCCGAGGCGCTCAAGGCGCAGGGCCACGAGGTAACCAAGGCGATGGTGCGGATGCCGCAAGGGCCGCTGAAGCAGGTCGGCGACTACCCGGTCACGCTCGATCTGCATGCCGACGTCACGGCGACCATCACCGTATCGGTGCTGGGAGAGACCGTCAGCTGAATCCGCGGGGCTTCGTCGCAAAAAAAGGGCTGTGAAAACAGCCCTTTTTATTTTTCCGCTTGCGTGCCCCATCGCGTTACGAATAATAGTCGGCGACGGTTCCTGTTTGGCGCCACATTTGTTCACCCATTCAAAACATCTCCGGCACAAATGGCGCAGTTCGCAACACAAAGAGTAGCGGACACCCAGGTCGAGCTGATCAAGCTGCCGCCGCATTCGGTCGAGGCCGAGCAATCGGTCCTCGGCGGGCTGCTGCTCGACAACACCGCGTGGGACAAAATCGCTGACATGATCAGCGAGTCCGATTTCTACCGCGCCGACCACCGGCTCATCTATCGCAGCATCTCCAGACTGATCGAACATTCCAGGCCCGCCGACGTCATCACCGTCGCGGAAAGCCTGGAAAGCACCAAGGAACTGGAGACCGTCGGCGGCATCGCTTATGTGGGTGCGCTGGCGCAGAACACCCCCACCGCCGCCAACATCCGCCGCTACGCGGAGATCGTCCGGGAACGCGCGGTGATGCGCAAACTTGCCGAGGTGGGCACCGAAATTGCAGACGCCGCGTACAACCCGATGGGCAAGGAGGCCGGACAGCTTCTCGACGAGGCCGAGTCGAAAGTGTTCGCGATTTCGGAGGAAGGCGCGCGCGGCCGCCAGGGATTCATGGAGATGCCGCCGCTGCTCACGCAAGTGGTCGAGCGCATCGACCTCCTGTACAACCGCGACAATCCCTCGGACGTCACCGGCGTGCCGACCGGCTTCACCGATCTCGACCGGATAACCTCCGGGCTGCAGCCGGGCGATCTGGTGATCATCGCCGGAAGGCCGTCGATGGGCAAGACCTCGCTGGCCTTGAATATCGCGGAGCATGTGGCGCTCGAGGCGGGACTGCCGGTAGGCGTGTTTTCGATGGAAATGTCGGGTACGCAACTGGTGATGCGCATGCTTGGCAGCGTCGGCAGGCTTGACCAGCACAAGGTGCGCACCGGACGGCTGGCGGACGAGGACTGGCGCCGGCTTACCGATGCAGTCGGCAAGCTCAACGAGGCGCCGATACACATCGACGAGACGGCCGCGCTCAACGCGCTGGAACTGCGCGCGCGCGCGCGCCGCTTGCACCGCCAGTACGGCAGGCTTGGTCTTATTGTGGTGGACTACCTGCAATTGATGTCGGCGAGCGCGCAGGGCGAGAACCGCGCCACCGAGATTTCAGAGATTTCGCGCTCGCTCAAGGCGCTCGCCAAGGAGCTGAACGTGCCGGTGGTGGCGCTGTCTCAACTCAATCGCAGTCTCGAGCAGCGGCCCAACAAGCGGCCGGTGATGTCGGATCTGCGCGAATCGGGGGCGATAGAACAGGACGCGGACGTGATCCTGTTCATCTACCGCGACGAAGTCTACAACCCCGACTCTCCCGAGAAGGGCAAGGCCGAGGTCATCATCGGCAAGCAGCGAAATGGCCCGATCGGCACCGTGACCCTGGTGTTCCAGGCCGAGTACACCCGCTTCGCCAATTTCGCCGATCCCGGGCGTTTCTAAGATCGTTCGACCGGACTAGCGCGCCTGCGCATCCTCGCCCGGGAAGTGCCTCTTGAATTCGCGCGCCGCGCCGGCGAGTTCCGAATCCATTTTTTCCTGGCGGTAAATCGCCATCAGCTTGATCCACGAGTCGCGGTCCTTCGGGTCCTTGTGGACCTGGAACTGCAGCAGGCTGACGGCGTTTTGTGTGCGTCCCAGCGCGATGAACCGGTCCACGTCGGTGAACATCGAGCGCGTGTTGTCCAGGGCCTGGTCCATTTCGAACAGGACTTTGCTCGATAGTCCTATCGACTGCGCAGCGTGGCCGCTTTCCAGTTCCAGGTCCACGTTGGTGCCGGGTGGTATAGCCTGGCTGCCCGGTTCGAATTTGATATCCGCCTCCGGGGGCTCGCGCTGCGCCAACGGTTCGGTCCCGGTACGCGGCGGGGGTGCAGGCGGGCGCTCCCGTTTTGCTTTCGGTGGCGGCGGCTCGGGCCGCGCAGCAACACGTTTGGGCGGCGTCGTCGGTTCGGCATCCAGCTCGCGTATCGCAGTTGCGGCGGAAGCCAGCATCTCATCGAGGCGTTCGTCGGTCTCGCTCAGGGTCCCGGTGTACGCCTGTCTGCGACCGAAGGCAAAGCCGCCGACGGCGCAGGCTGCGGCTATCGCGGCGATCCCCGCCCAGTAGTACCACGGCAGCGGTTCGGTCTTGACCACGGTGCGGATTTCCGGCTTCGGCGCCGGTGCCGGCGGCGCAGGCCGCGCGGGCGCCTCCACGACTTTCTTCAGCGCCGCCAGCGACTGCTCCAGCCGGGCGAGTTGACTGTCTATGCTCTCCTGTTTCAATCGCAGTTCCTGCACGCCAGACTCGATGCCGCGCGCTTTTTCCTCGAGTGCTGGCGGGACCACAACCAGCGCCCGCTCGACGCCGCACAACGGCAGCAGGGCCCGGCATTCCTGAGGCCCCGGCCTCTCGCCAAGCTCGAGAGCCCGGCGCAGCCTGACCGGTTCTCCCGGCTTGGCCTCACTGGCCCGCCGCTTGACGGGCCGTTTGACCGGGGTCGCGGCTTCGGGAGCGGTCTTGGCATCAGGCTGCCTCGCCGCAGGTGCTCGCCGCGTCGAAGACCCTGCAGCGCGGCCGTTCGCCGCCTTGCCGGTGCGTTCGGATAAGCCGCGCAGCTCGGGGAAAAATAACACCGTCCCTGCCGCGACCGGCGTCGGCTTCCCGTCTGGGAAAATCTGTGGATTCAGCGTGACGACTTCGTCGACCAGCAGGCGCCGCAGTTTGCGGCTGTGCGGAAAAATCGAGACGGCGAGGCTATCGACCGATTCACCCGCACCGACCCTGAGCGTGAATCCCCGCGGCGGCCGTTGCGGCGATGCCTGCGCTGCCTTCGGGGCAGGCGGGATCAACACCGTGAAATGGCGCGCGTACAAAAAGGCCCCTGGACACTGGACCCGAAGGACCAGTGCCAGGGTGGGGGAGGAAACGGGGGAGTCGGTCGAAATTTCAACTGCGTCGCCCTTCGCGTTCAGCGTGAGGCGGGCAGCACTCAGGAAAGGGGCATCGGAGCCCGGTGCGTCGCTCTCCGGCCCCATGGAAAGGCATTCCTGGGTAATGCGTTCTTCCGGGAGCGCCTGCAGGGTGGCCACCGCTCTGAGCGGCTCACCGTGGTGGGAGCGGACGGTGATGCGCCACAGGTCCACCGGATCGGCGAGCGCGGAAACAAGGGTGAATAATCCAGCCAGGGCCGTAATCGCCTGCCACGCCCAAAGTGGTGGTGGGATCGGTCTGTGCACTCGCTCTTGATCTATATGTTGTAGGGTTTCAGCGCATACGCACCATATGTAGTGTCCGGGAGTTTAGTCGGTTAGCGGATGCTGTGCAATGCCCCGGGCTACGCGAGGGGCATCACAGAATTTCGGCCGCGTGGTCGGCCAGCCGCGATCTCTCGCCGCGCATCAGGGTCACGTGGCCGCTATGGGCCCAGCCCTTGAAGCGATCGACGACGTAGGTCAGTCCGGAACTGCCCTCGGTCAGGTAGGGCGTGTCGATCTGGGAAATGTTTCCGAGGCACACCACCTTGGTGCCGGGCCCGGCGCGGGTGATCAGCGTCTTCATCTGCTTGGGGGTGAGGTTCTGCGCCTCGTCGATGATCAGGAACTTGTTGATGAAGGTGCGCCCGCGCATGAAATTGAGCGATTTGACCTTGATGCGGGAGCGGATCAGGTCGCGGGTGGCCGCACGCCCCCATTCGCCCGCCTCGTCGTCGGTCTTGTTGAGCACATCGAGGTTGTCCTCCAGCGCACCCATCCACGGCGTCATTTTTTCCTCCTCGGTGCCGGGCAGGAAGCCGATATCCTCGCCTACCGGAACGGTGACGCGGGTCATGATGATTTCCGAGTAGACCTTGTCCTCGAGCGTCTGCATCAGCCCGGCGGCGAGCGTCAGCAGCGTCTTGCCGGTGCCGGCCTGGCCGAGCAGGGTCACGAAATCGACCTCCGGATTCATCAGCAGATTGAGCGCGAAGTTCTGCTCGCGGTTGCGCGCCGTGATGCCCCACACGTTGTTCTTCTGGTGGGTGTACTCCCTGATGGTCTGCAGGATCGCAGTCTTGCCGCTCTGCTCCTTCACCTGCGCGTAGAACGGTTTGTCGATTTCGTGGTAGATGAATTCGTTCACCATCAGGCTTGCGCACAGCGGCCCGCGCACGCGATAGAAGGTGCGGCCTACCTGCTGCCAGGATTCCATTTCCTTGCCGTGCTGGTCCCAGAAGTCGGCGGGCAGCTCGCGCACGCCGGTGTAGAGCAGGTCGGTGTCCTCCAGCACCTTGTCGTTGAAGTAGTCCTCGGCCGCCAGGCCCAGCGCACGCGCCTTGATGCGCATATTGATGTCCTTGCTGACCAGGATCACCTCGCGCTTGTCGTGCCCCTCCTGGAGGTGCTTGACCACGCCGATAATCTGGTTGTCCGCCTTGCCGGCGGCCAGCCGCGCCGGCAGCTCGCCCGTGATCGCCTCGGTCTGCAGGAACAGGCGCCCGGTCGCCTCCTTGGCGCCGGCGTTTTCCAGCGGAATGCCAGCGGTAATATCCTCCACGGCCTTGGAGACGATCTCGTCGAGAAAGCGGCTGGCCTGGCGGGCGTTGCGCGCAACCTCGGACATGCCCATCTTGTTGGAGTCCAGTTCCTCCAGCGTGGCCATCGGCAGGTACACGTCGTGTTCCTGGAAGCGGAACAGGCTGGTGGGATCGTGCATCAACACGTTGGTGTCGAGGACGAACAGCTTGGTGAGGGGTTGCAGCTTGGTGACTAACGTAGGACCGGGTTTGCGCTGGATCATCGGACTGCCCCGGCAAGGCGAGAGAGGAAAAGAAAGCGAAACTGAATGGAAGACCTACTCCATCGAGGGATCATCCGCGCTCCTGTGTTTGACGGTTAAAGGGACTTTACGAATTCCAGAACCTCCCGGGCGTGTCCGGGCACTTTCAACCCGCGCCATTCCCTGCGAACCACGCCTGCCTGATCGATGACGAAGGTGCTGCGTTCGACGCCACGCACCTGTTTGCCGTACATGTTTTTCATCTTCATGACGCCGAACAGGTTGCAGGCCTTCTCGTCGAGGTCGGACAGCAGTTCGAAGGGGAAACTCATTTTGGACTTGAAGCCCTCGTGCGACTTGATGCTGTCGCGCGAGACGCCGTAGACGGCGCAGCCGCGTCGGGCGAACTCACCGTACAGGTCGCGGAATTCCTCACCTTCGGTGGTGCAGCCGGGGGTGTTGTCCTTGGGATAAAAGTAGAGGACCAGCGGGCTCCCAAGCGCAGCCGAGAGCTTGAACGTCCGGTTCCCGGTCGAGGCAATCTCGAAATCGGGAACCTTGAGACCCACCAGGGTTGATTCCATTCCTGCGAGCTATGTTTACCGAAACCCCGGCCGAATGCAATACCAAAATAAAGCTTCACCGCAGAGACGCAAAGAACGCGAAGGAAATCCAGGCAACGAAAAGAAAGCGGTCCATATCGTTCGATACCTGGACAGCCGATACTTGCGACGAAAGCGGGTTCTGCACATTGCAGGTTTCCCCCATCTATTTTTTGCTTTTCTTCGCGTTCTTTGCGTCTTTGCGGTGAAGGGTTGGAGGGTTGGAGGGTTGGAGCGGGGGAAAATTCAGGCGCCGGCGAGGAACTCCCGTCCCTGCAGCGCCAACGCCCCGGCGCGGCCGGGAACCGGGCCGGCCGCAATTTCATGGGGTGGCAGATCCCGGGTCGCCAGCGATTCCAGGTAGTCGTGCAACGAAGTCAGTTCGTAACCCTGGGCCCGCCACCCCTCCATCAGCTTCTCGAAAACCGGGGCAAAATTCATCCCTTCCAGTTCAGCGTGGAGCGTGAAAACGTGGCCGGTGGCAGGCGGATGCCGTGACAATTCGAGCAGCCGTTCGGCGACGTTGCCGGCGGTCACGCCGCCCACTCCGATCATCTCGTCCAGCGTGGGCAGGGTGGTCGGCAGCTGCGGGCAGGCGATGATTTCCGCCTGATAGATCGGAATAAAAGGTCCGCTTCCGCGGGTATCGGAACAGTAGTTGAAGCCCAGGCGCTGGGTCAGGCGATAGGCGTAGCGGTTCATCTGCCAGC
>JBGQGT010000055.1:0-9504 GCA_041497595.1 Gammaproteobacteria bacterium | reverse complement strand
TGGCAACACCTGGCCGGCCCGCCACTGCGGCATCGTCAGGTGACGCAACATGCGCGCAAGTTTCATTTCACCAGCGCCCCGAAGCGCCGCCGCCACCAAACCCGCCGCCACCGCCACTGAATCCGCCACCGCCGAAACCGCCGCCGCCGAAGCCGCCACTGCCGATTCCGCCACTTCCCACCCCGCCGCCCCATCCGCCGCGATGACCGCCGCCGGCCAGGGTAAAAATGAAGCCGACGATGCCCACCAGCACCGCGACCATCACCGGCGCAACGATGAGCCAGGCGAGCAAGCCGGTACCGAGGCCGACGATCGTCGCGGCGGGCAACCGCCCGAACAGCGCTCGCAACATGCCGCCGACCGCGATCACGATCGCCATGAACAGGACGAAATAGGCCTCGATCGAACGCGGCTCGCTGCCACGGCCGGTCTCCTGCTTCGGCGCGGGCAGCGGCTCGCCGTCGATGACCCGCATGAGGCGATCCAGTCCCGCGCGCAAGCCGCCATAAAAATCGCCCTCGCGAAATTTTGGAATGAATACTTCCTCGATCAGGCGTTTGGCGACGGCATCCGGCACGGCGCCTTCCAACCCATAACCGACCTCGATGCGCATCGCCTGTTCGCTCTTGGCGATGACCACGACGATGCCGTCGTCCACGCCCTTGCGGCCGATCTTCCATGCCTCTGCCACCCGGATGGCGAATGATTCGATCGGCTCGGGAAAGGTCGTCCCGGTGATCAGTACCGCGATCTGGCTGCCCTTGCGCGTCTCGAACGCTTCCAAGCTCGCTTCCAGTTCACGCTTCTGTTCGACGGTCAACGCGCCGTTAAGGTCCACCACGCGGCCCGTCAGCGGCGGTATCGGCGTGTCTTCCGCCGCGGCACAGAAGGCAAGCATCAGCGCGGCCGCCGCGGCGGCGCGCATGAGCAGCGTCATTTCGTCACTTCTTCTGCGCCGGCTCGGGCTTGGAGAAATCCACGGCCGGGGGCTTGGCGATGGCCTGTTCGTTTTCGACCGTGAATGTCGGCTTGACCTTGTGGCCGAACAGCATCGCCGTCAGGTTGCTGGGAAAGGAACGCACGGTGACGTTGTATTCCTGCACCGCTCGAATGTAACGCTGCCGCGCCACGGCGATACGGTTCTCGGTACCTTCGAGTTGCGCCTGCAGATCGCGAAAATTGGCGTCGGATTTCAGTTGCGGATAGTTCTCGACCACCAGCAACAGCCGCGACAGGGCCGAGGTCATCTCCCCCTGCGCGGCGATGAACTTGGAGAAAGCCTCCGGATCATTGACCAGTTCCGGGGTGGCCTGGATGCTGCCGACTCGCGCGCGGGCATTGGTCACGCCCAGCAGCACGTCCTTCTCCTGCGAAGCAAAACCCTTCACGGTATTCACCAGGTTCGGCACCAGATCGGCGCGGCGCTGGTACTGGTTGAGCACTTCCGCCCACGCCGCCTTGATCTGCTCGTCGCGGGTTTGCAGCGTGTTGTAGCCGCAGCCGGCAAGGCCGAGCGACATGACCAGCAGGAACAGCAGGGCAAGGATGCGTTTCATCGAATTCTCCCGGTTAGAGACAACGGCGATCATTTGGGGGCGCTGGCGCCCTGTTTCAATGCTTTCATGGTGTCCACCGCGAAGCACAGGTCTTCCCAGGCCTTGGCCTTGTCGGTGAGGTTGCGCAGCAGGTAGGCCGGATGGTAGGTCACGATCAAGGGCGTGCCGCGATAGGCGTGCGCGCGGCCGCGCAGGCTGGCAATCGTCGCTTCGGCCCCCAGGAGGTTCTGTGCCGCGACCTTGCCGAGGGCGATGATCAGCCTCGGCTTGATTAGCCCGATCTGGCGTGAGAGGTAGGGCTCGCAGGCGTTGGCCTCGGCGGGCTCGGGGCTGCGATTGCCCGGAGGCCGGCACTTGACGACGTTGGCGATGTAGACGTTGTCGCCGCGCTTCAATCCGATCGCGGCGAGCATGTTGTCCAGCAGCTTGCCGGCCTGGCCGACGAAGGGCTCCCCGCGCGCATCCTCTTCGGCGCCGGGACCTTCGCCGACGAACAGCCATTCGGCGCGCTCGTCGCCCACTCCGAACACTGCCTGGTGCCGCTGCTTGTGGAGAACGCACGAGGTGCAGGCGGCAACCGCGGACTTGAGCTGTTGCCAGTCCATCGCCCCGATCTGCGCACCGTGGTCATCCGCGAGGAGCGGTTGCGCCGTTGGCAGCGGCGGCAGATCAGGGATCACGGCGCTTTGAACCGCGTCCGTTTCCTGTGCGGCAAACGCCGCGCGTCTGCGCACCCACAACGGCGTGAGCCCGAGTTCGGTGAGGACCAGCGCCCGGCGGCTCACCACATCAGCCCCATCAGGATCGCATCCTCGCGCCCGCCGGCGCCCGGGTAATAGCCGCGGCGAACGCAGATGTCGCGAAAGCCGAAGTCCGCGTACAGCCGCCGCGCCGACGCATTGGACGGCCGCACTTCCAGGAACATCTGTTGTGCGTCGCTGTCGCGGCCGATGCGCACGAAATGCTCCAGTAGCGAGCGGCCCAGCCCGCGTCCCTGCCACTCCGGCGCGATGCTCAGGTTGAGCAGATGCGCCTCCCTGACGCCGATCATGAGTACGCCGTAGCCGGCCACCACCCCGCCGCAATCGATCACCCAGCAGCTGTAGCCGACCCGCATCGAGTCGTCGAAATTGCCCCGCGTCCACGGGTGCGTATAGATGACCGGCTCGATCTCCATGATCCGATCGAGATCGGCGGCGCGCATCGGACGCAGTTTCGGCAGGCTGTCGAGCTGGGCACTCATGGTCGTTCGTGCATTTTACGGGCGACTTTGTCGCGCACATAGAGCGGCACCGCCTGCTCTGCCGGAACGCCGTGGCCGGCGGCGAGTACCGGCAACGCCAGCTGCGCGACCTCCCGCGCGTGAGGAAAGGCCTGCGATTGCACGCGCGCAAGCTGGCCGTGATAGCGCGCAGCCAGGGCATCGCCGTACACGGCGAAACCGCTGCCGCAGCCCACCCAGTCCCCGCCTTCCAGTGCCGGCGCCGCGTCGGCCTTGCATACGTTGGGCGTCACCGTTTCGCTCCATCCTGCGCCATTGCGCTGGTAAGCGGCGTGGTAAATCTCTCCCATGCGCGCATCGAGGCAGGTCACCACCCTCGGCGCGCCGGCGGCCTCCGCCAGCGCCAGCAGCGTTCCGACCGGCACAACCGGAAGCCCGGCACCGAACGCCAGCCCCTGCGCGACTCCGCAGGCGATGCGCAGGCCGGTGAACGATCCCGGTCCGGCACCGAATGCGATGCCGTGCAGATGCGCCAGCTCAAGATTCGATGCGCCCAAAAGCGCGTCAATCATCGCCAAGATCAGTTCGGAGTGCTTCTGGCCGGCGAGTTCTTCGCGGAAAGTGAGCTTTCCGTCATGCAGCAGCGCGACCGAACAGTATTCCGTCGAAGTGTCGAGGGCGAGGATTTTCAAGGAAGGTCCATCAGCGCTTAACGAGCGCGAAGCCAGCGACGCGAATTCTAGCCGAACCGAATCGCCATGAGTTACAGTTGTTATAATCGCAGCCTGTCAGCCGCGGCGGGCTCACGACCGTTAGGAGCAGCGGGCGGCGACCGCGCCGTCAAAAAACATAAAGACCTATCCGGAGGATCAATGATGAGTCGTTTCCTGCGCAGCGTCGGCGCAACATCCGCACTTCTCGCACTCGCACTGCTCGGCAGTCCATTCGCCTCGGCGCAAGCTCCGCTCCGAATCGGCATCATTACCTTCCTGTCCGGACCGGCTGCCGGTCCCTTCGGCGTTCCGGCGAAGAATGCCTCGGATCTGCTGGTGGACGCGCTAAACAAGGGCGGGCAGATTCCGGGCTATGAAAAGAAGGGCTTCGGCGGAAGGCCGCTCGAGTTGGCTTATGTGGACGAAGCCGGCGGACCGACCAAGGTCGTGACCGAGTATCGCAACCTGGTGGCGCGGCAGGATGTGGACATGGTGATCGGCGTCATTTCCAGCGGCGACTGCCTGGCGGTCGCGCCGGTCGCCGAGGAACTGAAGCAGTTTACTGTGTTGTTCGATTGCGCCACCAACCGCATCTTCGAGGAAGCGAGCTACAAGTACGTCTTCCGCACCACGACCATGGCCACGCAGGAGAACGTGGCGGCGGCCCGCTACATCGCGGAGAACTTCCCCAACCTAAAGACCTTCTCCGGGGTCAATCCGAACTACGCCTGGGGCCAGGACGCCTGGTCCGATTTCACCGAGGCGATGAAAATCATCAAGCCGCAGGTCCAGATCGGCACCAACGTTACGCCCAAGCTCGGCGCGGGCCAGTACGGCACCGAAGTTTCCGCGGTGCTGGGCAGCGGCGCCGAGATCGTGCAGAACTCGCTGTGGGGCGGGGACCTCGAGGCCTTCATCCTGCAGGCGGCACCACGCGGGCTGCTGGCGCGCATGCCCAACATCATGATTACCGGCGAGACCGTGCTCGAACGCCTCGGCGACCAGTTGCCCGACGGCACCATGATCGGTGCGCGCGGCCCCAACGGTCCGTTTGCACCACCGACCACCCTCAACAAGTGGTTCCGGAAGGCGTTCACGGACCGCTTCGGCGTCGCGCCGGTGTACGCCTCCTATCACATGGCGACGGCGTTCCTGGGTGCCAAGGCCGCATTTGAAAAAGCGCAGGCCGCCAACAAGGTACAGGACCCGGCCATAGATCAGATCATCGGCGCGTTCGAGTATCTGAAATTCGAGTCGGTCGCCGGCACGGTGGACATGTCGCTCGGCAAGGGACACCAGGCGGTGCAGCACGTGCCCTACGGCACCGTAAAGAAGGTTGACGGGAAGATCACGCTCACCAACATCAAGTACTACCCGCCCGAGCACATCAGCCCGCCGGACGGAATGAAGAGTATCGACTGGATCCGCTCCGGTTTCAAACGCTGAAGAACGACCACCTCACCCCTCCCTCTGCACTGACGTCGAGAGGGAGTTCAAGAAGCCTTTCATGAAAGAATTCAACATCGCGCTGATCCCGGGTGACGGCATAGGCAAGGAAGTCGTCCCCGAAGGCACGCGCGTTCTCGACGCCGCGGCGAAAGCGCACGGCGGGCTCAGGTTCAGTTACCGCAGTTTCCCGTGGAGCTGCGAGTACTACCAGAAGCACGGGCGCATGATGCCCGCGGATGGACTGGACCAGTTGCGCCCCTTCGATTCCATTTTTCTCGGTGCCGTCGGGTTTCCCGGCGTGCCGGACCATGTTTCGCTGTGGGAGCTGATCGCGCCGATACGCCGCGGCTTCCAGCAGTACGCCTGTGTGCGGCCGATAAAGCTCCTGCCGGGAGTGAAAACGCCGCTTGCCGACCGCGGCCCGCAGGACATCGACTTCGTCGTGGTGCGCGAAAACAACGAGGGCGAGTACTCGAACATGGGCGGCCGCATCTACTCCGGCACGCCCAACGAAGTGGTCAGCCAGATCAACATCTTCACCCGCATGGGCACCGAGCGCATCATCCGCTATGCGTTCGAACTCGCGCGCAGGGTCGGCAAGAAGAAAGTAACTTCGGCCACCAAGTCCAATGGCATCAATTTCAGCATGCCGTTCTGGGACGAGGTGTTCTGGCAAATCGCCAAAGGCTACCCCGAGATCGAAAGCGGACAGATGCACATCGACGCGCTGTGCGCGCGCTTCGTCACTCATCCGCAACGCTTCGGCGTGGTGGTCGGCAGCAATCTGTTCGGTGACATTCTCAGCGACCTGGGGGCGGCCATTGCCGGCAGCATCGGCATTGCTGCTTCCGCCAATATCAATCCGGAAAGGCAGTATCCTTCCATGTTCGAGCCGGTGCACGGCTCGGCGCCGGATATTGCCGGCAAGGGCATTGCCAACCCGCTCGGGCAGATCTGGAGCGGTGCGATGATGCTCGAGCACTTGGGCCAGGCGGAACTCGCTACTCGAATCGTGTCCGCCATGTCCGCGGTGATGCAGTCCGGGCTGCGCACGCCGGACCTGGGCGGCAACGCCAATACCACGCAGGTGACCGACGCCGTGGTCGCCCGCATTCTCAAGGCCGGCTGAACCGGTTCGGATTCGAACCAGCGGCCTGCGAAAACGGGCTGCCACAGAAACCAGGGGAGGAACCATGAGCAAGAAAACCGAAAGGACGGTCGCACCGGGCCGCCGCAAGCTGATGAAGCAGACCGCCACGCTGACTGTCGCTGCTGCTGCGGCGCAGTTCGGTTTCCCGGGAATCCTGCGCGCGCAATCCGACGCGATCCGTATCGGACACATCACGCCGCGCACCGGCTTTCTCGGCCAGGTGGGCGAGTACGGCTACAAGGGCGCCGTGCTGGCAGTCGAAGAAGCCAATGCGGCGGGCGGCGTACTCGGGCGCAAAATCGAGATGATCGCCGAAGACAGCGTCAATCCCGCCACCGCCGTGACCAAGGCGAACAAGCTGGTCGAGCGCGACCAGGTGATCTGCCTGATCGGTGAGATCAGTTCGGCTTCGGGGCTCGCCATCGGCGAGCAGGCACAGCGCTACAAGATCCCGTTCTTCAACACCGGCTGCAATTCCGATGCGCTGCGCGGCTCCAACTGCAAACGCTACATGTTCCACATCGAGGGCAGCAATACCATGTACACCAAGACCATCGGCACATGGCAACTGCAGAAGAACCTGATCAAGGGCGCGCGCTGGTGTTTTCTGACCGCGGACTACGCCTTCGGCCACGATCTCTACAAGGTTTCCTCGCGCTTCCTGGAGCAGAACGGCGGCATCATCCTCAACAACGATTTCGTGCCGACCAACACGGCGGACTACAGCGCCTATATTCTCAAGATCCGCCAGTTCAAGCCCGATTTCGTCTACCTCAATCTGGCCGGCGTGGACCAGACCACGTTCCTGAAGCAGTACAAGGAATACGGCCTGCCCTATCAGCTTGCCGGCGGCGTGATGGACACTGCGCCGTTCTGGGCCACCGGCCTGGATGCGCTGTCCGGCCACTGGCAGAGCCTGTGGTATCACGGCCTGAACATTCCATCCTCCCGGGCCTTTACCGAACGCTTCGTGAAGAAGTACGGACAACCGCCGGAGAATCAGGCCTGGGGCGATTACATCGGCGTGCGCATCGTGCTGCAGACGGTTGCGGAAACCAAGGGCACCGAGGCTTCCAGGATCGTCCAGCATCTGGAGAAAGGCGCGGAGTTCGATCTGCTCAAGGCGCGCAAGGGCAAGTTCCGCGACTGGGACCACCAGTTGCTGCAGGAAATGTACGTGGTCAATGTGAAGGACAAGGCGAAGTCGAAGGATCAGTGGGACATCTTCGACGTCGTCGAGACCGTGCCAGGCCCCAAGGAGTCGCTGGAGCTGATCCAGCCCACGCAGCAGGAAAACCCCTGTAGCCTGCCGGCGGCGTGAGCCGCGGCTGAGTTCGTTTCGGTCGTGCTTCTTCTCGAGCAGATCGCCAACGGCCTGCTGGTCGGGTCGTACTACATCGTACTGTCGCTGGGACTTTCGCTGATCTTCAGTCTCGGCGGCGTGGTCAACCTTGCCCACGGCGCGTTCTATGCCGTAGGCGCCTATCTCGCCTACGAAATCGAAAGACGACTCGGCTTTTTCGGCGCGATGGCGCTCTCGCCGGTGGGCGTGGCGTTGATCGGCATCCTGATCGAGCGCTTTGCCTTGCGGCGCCTCTACAACAAGGATCCTATGCTGGGCCTGTTGTTCACTTTCGGCCTGGCGCTGACCGCCGAGCAGAGCCTGCGCATGATCTGGGGCACCACCGGCCTGCCGTTCTCGCTGCCGGAGCAGCTTCGCGGCCAGTTGATTCTCGGCGATTTCATCTATTCCTTTTACCGCCTGTTCGTGCTCGCGGTGGCGATGACCGCCGTGACCGGGTGCTGGCTGTTGCTCAACAAGACCGCATTCGGAATGGTGGTGCGCGCCGGGGTTCGCGATCCGGAAATGGTGCGCGCGCTGGGCATCTCGCTGGGGCCGATCCTGACCGCGGTGTTCGCGCTGGGGGTGGCGCTCGCCGGCCTGGCCGGCGTGCTTTCGGCTCCGCTCGCAGGCGTGCAACCGGCGATGGGCACCGAAATCCTCACCGCGACTTTCGTCGTGGTGGTGATCGGCGGATTGGGCAGTTTCTGGGGCGTGGTCGTCGCCGGCCTGCTGGTCGGTGGCGTGCGCGGCATCACCGTGTATTACTACCCGCCCGCGGCGGAAGCCTCGATGTACCTGCTGATGGTGCTGATCCTGCTGTTCCGCCCGCGCGGACTGATGGGTGAGAAATTCGAGAAGTTCGAATGAAGCCGGGCAACTTCCTCAGACATCCGCTTTGCGTCGCCGCGGTGGCGCTGCTGGCGCTGCCGCACGTCGTCACCGGCACCGGCTTTACCTGGGGCATCGCCACCGAGATCGCGATCTTTGCGCTGGTCGGCCTGGGCTACAACCTCCTGCTCGGCTACACCGGGCTGCTGTCCTTCGGTCACGGCATGTTCTTCGGACTGGCCGCTTATGCCACTGCGCTGTCGCAAATGCATTGGTTCAAAGGCAGCCTGTGGCTGCCGCTCGGGTTCGCGGTGCTGTTCTCCGCCGCGTTCGGCCTGGTCGTCGGCTTCCTGGTGCTGCGCCGGCGCGGCGTGTACTTTTCCCTGCTCACACTCGCGTTCACCGCGCTGACCTTCTACATCGTGTACCGCTGGACTTCGTTTACCGGCGGCGAAAACGGCCTTTCCGGGATCCAGCGTGCGCCGTTTTCGGGACTCGATCTCGATAACCAGGTGGTTTTCTATCACCTGATCGCGGTGATCGTATTCGTCGTTGCCTGGATCATGTGGCGGGTCGTGCACTCGCCGCTCGGCTCGGTGCTCGCAGCCATCCGCGAGAATGAAAACCGCGCCCTTTTCATCGGCTATCCGGTGCTGCGCTACAAGCTCGCGGCCTTCGTGATCTCCGCCACCGTCACCGGCCTGGGCGGCAGCCTGATGGCTTTCCTCAAGCTGTTCGTTTCCGCGGACACGGTGCACGTCAATTTCTCCGGGGAAATCCTCGCCATGACCATCTTCGGCGGCGTCGGCAGTTTCCTCGGGCCGACCCTCGGCGCGTTTTTCTACATCATGTTCCGCGAGGTGCTGACCGGCTACACCTCGGCATGGCAGTTCTGGTTCGGCCTTCTTTTCATGGCCTTCATCCTGTTTTCGCCTTCGGGACTGGTCGGCGTCGGCGCGCGCCTGCTTGCGCCTCTGCGCAAGAAGAAGGAAGGCATCGGCGCGATGGCCGCGCGCGCAACCCCGCAGCCGGGTCAGGAGATCCCTGCTTTTCTGCGCGAGCATCCACCGGTTTCCGGCACGATCCTGAGCTGCGCCGGCGTGATCAAGCGCTTCGGCGGCTTCACTGCGGTCGCGGGAGTAGATCTGAAGCTCACCGACCGCACGCTGCATGCGCTGATCGGACCCAACGGCGCCGGCAAGACCACCCTGTTCAATGCCATCTCCGGCATGTTCGCTCCC
>JBGQGT010000054.1:0-9591 GCA_041497595.1 Gammaproteobacteria bacterium | reverse complement strand
CCGATCGGGGTGCAATTGCCCAGCTCCGTGGTGCTGAAGGTGACCGAGACGGAGCCGGGCCTGAAAAACGCCACCGCCACCGGCTCGTTCAAGCCCGCCAAAGTCGAGACCGGAATCACGGTCATGGTCCCGCAGTTCGTCAGCCAGGGCGAAAAAATCAAGGTCAACACCGACTCGGGCGATTACATCGAGCGGGTCTGACGGCCCGCAGTCATTTCCCCTCTTCGTGGCGGCGCTCCTCGCGGTGCGGAACGATTTTCACCCGCGCGCGGTAGCCGGGGTTGATGCCGCCGGCCAGTTCCGGTTGCAGGGTCACGTGCACAATGCGGAAGCGAACCTGGAGCATGCGCCTTGCCGATTCCAGCAGCACCGCCCAGTTCGCAAGGTCCTCCAGGTCGACGTGCGCGGACAGGGCCACCTGCCCGGAGGCAATGTTCCAGACGTGCAGGTCGTGCACCGCGCGCACGCCCTCGATCTGGCTCAAAGCCTGCCCTACTTCCTCCAGTGTTACACCGGCCGGCACGCCTTCCATCAGCACGTGCAGCGCATCGCGGGACACCTGCACCGTGGACGCCAGGATCAGCAGCGCAATCACCACCGACAGCAACGCGTCGATCGGCTGCCAGCCGGTGAAATAGATCACTGCGCCGGCGGTGATCGCGGCGACCGAGCCGATCAGATCGCCGACCACGTGGATAAGCGCCGCCCGCGTGTTCAGATTGCGTTCACCGCGACCGATAAGGAACACCACGCCGAGATTCACCAGCAGGCCGCAAAACGCCACCACCACCACGCCCAGCCCGGCGACCGGCTCGGGTTCGAGCAGGCGCGCCACCGCTTCGACCACGATCAACACCACGATCAGCAGCATCGCCAGACCGTTGACGAAAGCCGCCACCACTTCCGCGCGGGCAAATCCGTAGGAATGCCGGTCGCCGGCGGGCCGCGCGGCGACCCAGGCAGCGAATGCAGCGAGACCCAGCGTCAGGGAATCCGACAGCATGTGGCCGGCATCGCTCATCAGTGCCAGCGAACCGAAAATCCGGCCGCCGACAAACTCCACCAGCGCGTAGCCCAGCGTGACCGCAAGCGCGATCAGCAGTGTGCGGCCGGCGCCGTGACCGTGGTGGTGACGGGGCGCGTGGCTAGCCACGTTCTCCGACCTGCGGCGTTCCTGCCAGCGGCAATTCCGCGCTGCTGAACCCGACGCCGGCAATGGCGTGTACCGCCCGCGTGTACGGCTCGGTCTCCTTCAATGCAGTGAGCGTGGGGGCCTGCGCCCGGCCATGCAGCCGCGCCAGACGTGCCAGCGACATCGGCGAGGCCTTGCGGTCCAGCCCAGCCAGCAGTTCATCGGCAGCGAGCGGGTTGTTGCACACCAGCACCATGTCGCAACCGGCATCGAGCGCGGCTTGCGCGCGCTCGACCATGGTGCCGGCGACGCCCGCGCCCTCCATGCACAGATCGTCGCTGAAAATCACGCCCTGGAAACGCATCTGGCCGCGCAACACCTGCGACAGCCAGACGCTCGAGAAGCCGGCCGGCTTGCTGTCCACTTTCGGGTAAATCACGTGTGCCGGCATGACCGCGGACAGGCCATGGCGGATAAGGTGCTGGAAAGGAATCAGATCGGCCTGTTCGATTTCGGTGTAACTGCGGCTGTCCACCGGTACGTCGGTATGCGAATCCGCGGCGACGAAGCCATGACCCGGAAAATGCTTGCCCACCGCCGCCATGCCGCCTTGCCGCAGCCCCTCCACCAGCGCCACCGCCAGTTCGCAAACTGCCTGCGGATCGCCGTGAAAGGCGCGGTTGCCAATCACTGCGCTGCTGCCGAAATCCAGGTCCAGAACCGGAGTGAAACTCAAGTCCACCCCGCAGGCGCGCAGTTCCGCCGCCAGCACATAGCCGGCTGCATGAGCCAGATGGCGCGCCCGCTGCGGATGCTGGTCCCATACTTCGCCCAGCGCGCGCATCGGCGGCAGCAGCGTGAAACCTTCGCGGAAGCGCTGCACCCTGCCGCCTTCGTGATCCACCGCGATCAGCAGCGGCGGGTCGCGCAACGCGTGGATTTCGGCGGTCAACTCGGCGATCTGGCGCGGCGATTCGTAATTGCGCGAAAACAGGATGACGCCGCCGGTCAAAGGGTGCAGCAGCCGCTGGTGGTCCTCGCGCGTCAGCGCCTCCCCCTCGAGGTCAAGCATGACCAGGCCCAGCGATGTCGGCGCAGCGCTCATCGCCTCAGCCCTCCACCACCACCATCGCGCATGCCAGGTCCTTTTCGTTTGACAAAGACAAATGGCAGCGGACCACGCCGCGGCCGGCCAGGTATTCCGGCAATGCGCCGTGAAACCGGAACTCGGGCTTGCCGATCGTGTCGGATTCCACGCTGATGGCGTGCAGCGTCACCGGGAAGCGCAGTCCGGTACCCAGTGCCTTCGACAGCGCTTCCTTTGCCGCGAAGCGATTGGCGAGGAACCAGGTCGGCCGGCTGCTGATCCTGTACGCGGCGCGCTCGGATGGCGCCAGGATGCGCTCGGCAAAACGGCTGCCATATTCGATCAGCATGCGCTCGATACGGTTTGCATCCGCGAGATCCACGCCGATGCCGATGATCATGCGGCGCGCCCTCCGGAAACCGCGCCGAGATAGAGCGCGACGGTTTGCTTCATGCCGAATTCGAGCGCGTCTGCAATCAGGGCGTGGCCGATGGAAACCTCCAGAACGCCCGGAACGGTGCGCAGAAACAGCGGCAGATTGTCGCGGTTCAGGTCATGGCCCGCATTCACGCCCAGACCCACGCGCTGCGCGGCCTTGGCCGCCGCGACATAACGCGCCAGAACCGGCGCTTGTTCAGTATTGCCGAACGCACGCGCGTAGGACTCCGTATACAGTTCGACGCGATCGGCGCCAGTCGCGCGTGCCGCCGCCATCGCCTGGTCCACCGCATCCATGAACAGGCTGACGCGCACGCCCAGCGCCTTCAATTCGGCGATCACCGGTTGCAAGCGGGCGCCGTCACGCTCGAGGTCCCAGCCGTGGTCCGAAGTCGATGCGCCCGGATCGTCGGGAACCAGCGTGCACTGGTCCGGCCGGACGGCGCGCACCAGCTCCAGCATCGGCTGGAACGGATTTCCCTCGATGTTAAACTCCACGCCGCGCGCACGCACCAGCTTGTGCAGTGAATGGACATCGTCGGGGCGGATATGACGGGCGTCCGGGCGCGGATGAACGGTGATGCCGTGCGCCCCGGCGTCTATGGCGAGCTCGGCCGCGCGCACGACATTGGGAATGTCGAGAGGGCGTGAATTGCGCAGCAGCGCGACCTTGTTGACGTTGACGCTGAGCCTGGTCATATCTGCTGGAGTTCACGCAACAGTTGCCGTGTGTGCAATTCCTGATTGTCGAGGTAATGGTTCATCAGAAAACGCATCAAAGCCTTGCTCTGCGCGAGCGTGCCGGGATCGGTGAAATTGTCGCATGCCAGATCTAGCAGCGTCCTGCCCGTCACTTCCACCTGCGCCTCGGCGCGTCCGTTCAACGCCACCGGGCCGCGCTCGATCACATAGGTGTAGCGCTTCTGCGGCTCGACAGGCTGGCCGGTATCGGCTTCCCGGTCGAGGGTAAGCGCGTAGCCCAGTTCCTTGAGCAGGTTTTTCTCGAAACGGCGCAACGTCGCCGCCGGCTCGAGCCGCTGCGCGAGCGCGACGATCGCTTCGTGGTAGACCGTGAACAGCACGTCGTGGGGATCGTCGCGGGCCAGGAACTTGAGCAGCAGTTCGTTCAGATAGAAGCCGCACATCAGCCCCACGCCCTGCAACTGCGGGATGCCGCCCTGCCATTCGGCTTTGTGCAGCGTGCGCAACTCGGATTTCCCGGCCCAGGACAGCAACAGCGGCTGGAACGCCATCAGCAGGCCGCGCAATGCCGACCTGGGACGGCGGGCGCCGCGGGCCACCAGTCCGACGCGTCCGGCATTGCGGGTGAACACCTCCACGACCAGGCTGGTTTCCCGAAACGGATAGGTGTGCAGCACAAAGGCCGGCTGCGCGTCCTGCCTCTGCCTGTCGCCGCTCACAGTCGCCACGAATTTACTCGTATCCCAGGTTCTTCAGCGCCCTGAGGCTCTCGGCCCAGCCGCTGTTCACCTTGACCCAGACTTCGAGAAAAACCTTGCCGCCGAACAGTTTCTCCATGTCCACGCGTGCCTGGGTGGCGATGTCCTTCAGCTTCGCGCCGCCTTTGCCGATGACCATCGCCTTGTGGTTGGGCTTGTCCACCACGATGGCCGCGTGGATGCGGCGCAGGCCCGCCTCGGTTTCGAACTTTTCCACCACCACGGTCGCCGCGTACGGCAGTTCTTCGCCGAGCAGCCGGAACAGTTTTTCGCGCAGCAGTTCGGCGGCGAGAAAGCGTTCCGGACGATCGGTGATCTCGTCTTCGCCGTACAGCGCCGGGCCTTCCGGCAGGTAGGGCTTGACGGCATCCAGCAGCCTGGCGACCTGCGTGCCCTTGGCCGCGCTGACCGGCACCACCTCAGCAAAATCGAATTCCGTGCTCATCCGGGCGATGAAGGGAAGCAAACGGCTCTTGTCCCTGGCGCGATCGATCTTGTTGATCACCAGCACGACCGGAATCCGCTGCGGCAGCAGCGCCAGCACCTTGCGGTCGTCCGCGCCGAACGTGCCTGCCTCGACCACGAACAGCACCACATCCACGCCCTGGATGCTGTCGGTTACGACCCGGTTCATAAGCTTGTTGAGTGCGCCGCCGTGGACGGTCTGGAAACCCGGCGTGTCGACCAGTACCAATTGCGCGTCGGGTTCGCTGACGATGCCGGTGATGCGGTGGCGCGTGGTCTGCGGACGCCGCGACGTGATGCTGACCTTCATGCCGACCAGGCGATTGAGCAGCGTGGATTTGCCGACGTTCGGACGTCCGACGATGGCCACGTAGCCGCTGCGATGGACGGACGCATTCATTTGCTCTCCGCCGCAAGCTCGTAAGCGGATCTGGCTGCCTCCTGTTCTGCGGCGCGCCGGCTCGCGCCTTCGCCGTAGGCACGAACGCCCAGCTCCAGAACCGTGCACTCCACGCGGAAATGTTGCTCGTGCGCCTCCCCGGAAACCGTCACGATCACATATTGCGGCAGCGCCAGGCGCTTTGCCTGCAGGTATTCCTGCAACCGGGTCTTGGGATCCTTGCCGAGCGCCGTGGGGTCGGTAGCCGCCAGCAGCGGCTGGTACAGCCGCCCCAGGACCTGCTCGGCGGACTCGAAACCGCCGTCGAGGAGAATGGCGCCGATCAGCGCCTCGAAAGCATCGGCCAATATCGAGGGACGGCGGAAACCGCCGCTCTTCAGCTCCCCTTCCCCGAGGCGCAAATGCTCGCCCAGCGACAACGATGCGGCGATCTCCGCCAGCGATTGCTGGTTGACCAGACTGGCGCGCAGTCTGGAGAGATCGCCCTCGGGCAGCTTCGCGAACTGTTCGAACAGCAGCCGCGCAACGACGAAGTTCAACAGCCCGTCGCCCAGAAACTCGAAACGTTCGTTGTGGGGTGTTCCGTAACTGCGGTGGGTAAGCGCCTGCCGGAGCAAAGACGCATCGCGGAACCGGTAGCCCAGCCGGCGTTCGATCGCCTCGTCAGGCATGGGGTGACGGGCTGCGCGACAGCGTCACTTGCCGCTGCTCGCCTCGAAATCAATGCAGGCGCTGAGATTGCCGAACAGCTTGACCTTGGTCTGGTAAGCGGCGGTCAGAACCACTGAATCCCCGTCGCGAGTGACCTCGATGTCGTCTGCCGTGATCACCTTGATATTGTCGATCTGGGCGCGTTTGCTGAACATCATCTGAACTTCGCGGGGAGAACCGCCGCGAGCTTCCTGGGAACGCGCAATTTCACGCAGGTGCTGAACCACGGTTGCGTATTCGATGTACGCCGGTACCAGCTTGAGCGCGATGATCGCGCCCAGAACGATCAGTACGGCGATAAAAATCATGCCGACGAAAGTCACGCCTCGTTGACGCTTCATGTGTGCTCCCGCTAGTTGATCCCGTTGCCGATGCGCTTCAGTTCACCGAAGTTCCACCACACCAGGAAGGCCTTGCCGACGATGTTCTCTTCCGGCACGAACCCCCAGTAGCGGCTGTCCGAGCTCGAGTCGCGATTGTCCCCCATCATGAAATAATGCCGGGGCGGCACCACGCAACTGAACTCGTGTTCATTGTAATCGCAGTTCTCCCGCTGCGGGAACTGCTTGACCCCCGCCAGCTGCAGCGGCGGCGCCTCCGGATTGACGATGATGTAATGGCGATGCTGGTCCAGCGTTTCCCAGAAACGCATGGCATTGACGAAGCTCAAGCCGCTGTCGACGTACTGGAAGTCCTCCGCCGCTTCCACCGGCACCAGTGCACCGTTGATGCTGAGCCGCTTGTTGCGGTATTCCACGTTATCGCCGGGCACGCCGACCACCCGCTTGATGTAGTCGAGTGTCGGATTCTCCGGGTAGCGGAACACCATGACTTCGCCGCGCCTGGGCTGATTGATGTCGATGATCTTCTTGTTGATGACCGGCAGCCGGATCCCGTAGGTGAATTTGTTCACCAGGATGAAATCGCCGACCAGCAGCGTCGGGATCATCGAGCCCGAGGGAATCTTGAACGGTTCCACCAGAAAGGAGCGCAGCAGGAACACCAGCAGGATGATCGGAAAGAAGCTCTTGGGGTACTCGACCCACCAGGGTTCCCTGGCGTCCCGGCCCCGGCGTTTGCGCAGCACGAAAATGTCCAGAAGCCAGACCGCGCCGGTCACCAGCAACAGGACCAGCATGAGTAGTGCGAAATTCATCGGATGTTCACCTTGTTATCCAGACCGCGTGCGGGTCACTTGTTTTCCACCTGCAGGATGGCGAGGAAAGCCTCCTGGGGTATTTCCACGGTACCGATCTGTTTCATGCGCTTCTTGCCCGCCTTCTGCTTTTCCAGCAGTTTTTTCTTGCGCGTGATGTCGCCGCCGTAGCACTTGGCGAGAACGTTCTTGCGCAGCGCCTTCACGGTTTCACGCGCGATGATGTGCGAGCCGATCGCGGCCTGCACGGCGACATCGAACATCTGCCGCGGAATGAGCTCGCGCATGCGGCTGGCGAGTTCGCGCCCCCGGTACTGGCTGTTGGAGCGGTGCACGATCAGCGACAACGCATCCACTTTTTCGCCGTTGATCAGGATGTCGAGCTTGACCAGGTCGGCGGCGCGGAATTCCTTGAAATCGTAGTCCAGCGAGGCATAGCCGCGGCTCACCGACTTGAGCTTGTCGAAGAAATCCATGACCACCTCGTTGAGCGGCAATTCGTAGGTGAGCATGACCTGCCGGCCCATGTACTGCATGTTCTTGTGCGCGCCGCGCTTGTTGTTGCACAGGGTCATCACCGGCCCGACATACTCCTGCGGCATCAGAATGGTGGCGGTGATGATCGGCTCGCGGATTTCCTCGATCCTGGAAGGATCGGGAAGCTTGGACGGGTTCTCGATTTCCACCAGCGTGCCGTCACGCATCTGCACCTGGTACACCACCGTCGGCGCGGTGGTGATCAGCGCCATGTCGTACTCGCGCTCCAGGCGTTCCTGCACGATGTCCATATGCAGCAGTCCGAGGAAGCCGCAACGGAAGCCGAAGCCCAGCGCCTGCGAGGTTTCCGGCTCGTAACGCAGCGACGAATCGTTCAGGTGCAGTTTTTCCAGCGCGTCGCGCAGCGCCTCGTACTGGTTGGATTCTACTGGGTACAGGCCGGCGAACACCTGCGGCTTGATTTCCTTGAAGCCGGACAGCGGCTCCGTCGCCGGCCGGTCCGCCAACGTCACGGTGTCGCCCACCTGCGCCGCCTTGAGTTCCTTGATGCCGGCGATGACGAAACCCACTTCGCCGGCGGAAAGCGAATCGCGCGACTGCGACTTGGGCGTGAACACGCCGACCTGCTCGCACAGGTACGTGGACTTGTTGGACATCAGCAGCAGCCTGTCCTTGGGCTTGAGCGTGCCGTCCACCACCCGAACCAGCATCACCACGCCGACGTAGTTGTCGAACCAGGAATCGATGATCAGCGCCTTCAGGGGCGCAGCCAGGGTTCCGCGCGGCGGCGGGATGCGCGCAATCACCGCGTCCAGGATGTCTTCCACCCCTTCGCCGGTCTTGGCGCTGGCCCGCACCGCCTCCTTGGCGGGGATGCCGATGATGTCCTCGATCTCGGAAATGACGCGATCCGGATCGGCCGAAGGCAGGTCGATCTTGTTGAGCACCGGCACCACTTCCACGCCCTGTTCGATCGCGGTGTAGCAGTTGGCAACCGTTTGCGCTTCCACGCCCTGCGAGGCGTCCACCACCAGCAGCGCGCCCTCGCAGGCCGCCAGCGAACGGCTGACTTCGTAGGAGAAGTCCACGTGTCCCGGGGTGTCGATCAGGTTGAGCTGGTACTGCTGGCCGTCGCGGGCACGGTAGCGAAGCGCCGCCGTCTGGGCCTTGATGGTGATGCCGCGCTCCCGCTCCAGGTCCATCGAGTCGAGAACCTGGTCTTCCATTTCCCGGTCGGACAATCCCCCGCAAAGCTGAATGATGCGGTCCGCAAGCGTGGATTTGCCGTGGTCTATATGGGCGATGATCGAAAAGTTGCGGATATGCTGCATCAGAAAAAAGGGCACGTGACGTGCCCTTTCATGTGGCTTTCAAAGCCGCGAATTGTAGCGGATTTTGCCCTCGAACGAGGGGGTTTCGCGGCTGCTTCAGGCGGGTCCGCGGTCTCGTTCAGTTGCCGTCCAGCCGCAGCGGAACGTATAAAGCGCCGTCGCCGCGCCGGATCAGCAGCGCCACGCTCTTGGCCTTGTCGAACTGGTTGAGCAGCTGGGTCAGTTGCTCCACCGACTTGACGTCCTGGTTGTTGAGCGCCATGAGGATGTCGCCCCGGCGGATTCCGGCCTTGGCCGCCGCCCCTTGTACGTCTTCCACCAGCAGCCCCCCACCGATGCCGAGTTCCTTGCGTTGCTCCGCGGACAGTTCGCTCACCGTCAAACCGAGCCTCGCGACCACATTGCCAGACTTGCTGTCGCGGCGGCCCGGGCGCTGCGCCACTTTCTCCTCGGGCATCTCGCCTACCGTGATAGTGATATCTTTGGCCGCACCCTTGCGCCAGATCTGCATCGTGGCCTTGGAACCGGGCCGGGTCTGGGCGACGATGCGCGGCAGGTCGGAAGACGAACTCACCGTCTTGCCGTCGAATTTGAGGATCACGTCGGAAGCCTCGAGCCCCGCCTTGTCCGCCGGGCCGCCTTTCTCCACCGAATTGACCAGCGCGCCGGCCGCCTTCGGCAAGCCGAACGATTCGGCGAGTTCCTTGGTGACTTCCTGGATGACTACGCCGATGCGGCCCCGGCTGACGCGTCCGGTGGTCCGGAGCTGATGGGTGATGTCCATTGCCACGTCGATCGGGATCGCGAAAGACAGCCCCATGAAACCGCCGGTGCGGCTGTAGATCTGCGAGTTCATGCCGACCACCTCGCCCCTGAGATTGAACAACGGGCCGCCGGAGTTGCCGGGGTTGAT
>JBGQGT010000053.1:0-9702 GCA_041497595.1 Gammaproteobacteria bacterium | reverse complement strand
TTTCGAGAACAGTCTCGAGCTCATATCCGAGCGGCCGGTGTTAGGCTACGGCACCGGCAGTTTCGGTGCGGTCTACTCCGAACATGTGGCCGCCAAATTCAGCGATTGGCGCGGCGATCCCGCGACGGACCCGCATAACCAGTATCTGTTCATTGCCTTCGAGAATGGTCTGATAGG
The DNA here is from genome assembly GCA_041497595.1 of Gammaproteobacteria bacterium. Classification (GTDB taxonomy): domain Bacteria; phylum Pseudomonadota; class Gammaproteobacteria; order Burkholderiales; family JACQAP01; genus JACQAP01. The sequence goes on along the minus strand of JBGQGT010000053.1, from coordinate 9,525 downwards.
CTTGATCGCGTTCGTTGCCTTCCTCGTGTCGGTCTTTCTGACCCGGGGTGTTTCTCCCACCTACCGCTGGATCGGTATCGGTGCGCTGCTGATTTGGATGCTGACCAGTCTGTTCAGCTCCCACTTCAAGACCTTTCCCGAGGGGCATCTCATCGGCCTGTTCCTCGGCGCGATGCTGGCCGGCGGCAGGTGGGATTGGTCCGGGCGTGAACGCACGGGAGCACGGACGCAATGAGCCCGACACCGGCAGCTTGCCGCATGGTCCGCAGCCGCGCGAAGCAATGCTAGATCCATGCGCTCGCTCGTCTCCTTCAACACGTTGATCTTGCTGCTGAGGAGTCGGGCGTCGGCGATCATTCTGGCGCGCTATTTCGCCTCGCGTTTCGGCAGGGTATGGTCACGGATCTTCCCCGACCGGCATTGGCAGGCCGAGGTGCAGAATGCGCGGTCTGTGTTCGAGCGCAATTCCCGTGGTCTTACCTTCAGCACCACATGGTTCGATGGCAGCATTCCGGTCTGGGTGCGATTGCTTTCCGACCTGAAGAATTCGAAGCAGGCGGTCAATGTCCTCGAGATCGGCTCCTGGGAGGGCCGGTCCACCGTGTTCCTGCTCGGCTTTTTCCCCGACGGCCGGGTGACCGCGGTGGATACCTGGGCCGGTGGTGATGAGTACCGCGACGTCGCGCAGCTGAGCACACTGGAGCAACGCTTCGACGCCAACGTCTCGACATTTCGCAATCGCGTAATCAAGCTCAAGGGACCATCTTCGGCTGTGCTTGCCGATCTCGCCGCCAGGAGCCGCGAGTGCTTCGATCTCATTCTCGTCGACGGATCTCACTTTTCGGATGATGTGATGCTCGATGCGGTATTTTCCTGGCGGCTGTTGCGCAAGGACGGCATCCTGATCTTCGACGACTATCTCTGGCGTTTCGAGCGCTACGCCTGGAAAAAGAATCCGGCAACGGCGGTCAACGCCTTTCTGCGTCTCGTGCATGGAGATTATACGTTGCTTCACGTCGGGCACCAGCTTGCGATCCGCAAGACGGTGTCGATCGTAACTTACACCGATCACTAGCAAACGGCGACCAGGCGTGTCCGCAGTTGCAAGGTGGGGCCGGGCGACGGCTCGTCTGTGGTTGAGGACATCGGAACGGACTTGAGGGTATTGCAATCTTGAAAGTGTCCGCAGTCATCATCACCCGCAATGAAGAGGCAATGCTGCCTGCGTGCCTGGAATCGGTGTCCTGGGCGGATGAAATCATTGTGGTGGATTCGGGCAGCGCCGATCGAACGGTCGAAATCGCCCGAATGCAAGGGGCGAAAGTCATCGAGACCCGCGACTGGCCGGGGTTCGGCGCGCAGAAAAATCGCGCGCTGGACGCCGCCACGCACGAGTGGGTGTTGTCCATCGATGCGGACGAGCGGGTGACGCCGGAGCTTCGCGACGAGATCCGCCACATCGTGTCGGACGGGAATCCGATGACTGCCTATCGCATACCGCGCCGGTCGCGCTTCTGCCGGCGTGAAATGCGCCACTCCGGATGGTGGCCGGACTATGTGGTTCGGCTTTTCCGCCGCGATGCGGCACGCTTTTCCGACGATCTGGTCCACGAACGCGTGCTGGTCGATTCCGCACAATGCGGGACGCTGAAGACGCCTCTGGTCCACGAGGCCATCCGCGACCTGGAGCAGGTGCTGGATAAAGTGAACCGGTATTCGACCGCGGGGGCCGCTGCATTGGCCGGACGTGGCCGCCGCGCAACCCTGTCTGGCGCCATCGGGCACGGATTGTGGGCGTTCATCCGGACGTATTTTCTGCGCGCCGGATTTCTGGACGGGCGCGAGGGTTTCATGCTTGCGGTGTCCAACGCCGAAGGTGCGTACTATCGCTACACAAAGCTTATGTTAATCGGCCGGCGCGGCCCGGACGCGTCATGAAAATCGCAGTTATACCAGCTGTCTACAATCGCCCGGACGCCCTCGCCGCGCTGCTCGAGGGCTATCTCGCGCAGGACGACGCCAACTTCGAGATTGTGATTGCGGACGACGGCTCCGGCGAAGAGAGCAAGCGGGTGATCGAGTCGCACCAGTCCCGTGCGGATTTTCGCATCGGTAGCGTGTGGCAGCCGAACCAGGGTTATCGCGCCGCGACGATACGGAACAAGGCGGTCGCCGCGTCGAACGCGGATTATTTCATCTACACCGACGGCGATTGCATCCCGCGACCGGATTTCGTGTCCAGCCACCGGCGGCTCGCCGAGCCGGGCTGGTTTCTGGCGGGGAACCGGGTTCTGCTCAGCGAGGCGTTCACCAACGAAACTCTCGAGCTGAATCTGCCGATTCACCGCTGGCGCTTCGGTCAGTGGGCAGTGCGCTACGCCAAGGGGGACATCAACCGGCTGCAGCCGCTGATTACGCTCCCCGACGGCCCCTTCCGCAAGTTGCAGCCCCATCGATGGTACGGCTGCAAGACCTGCAATCTCTCCGTCTGGCGCGACGACTTGCTGCGGGTCAACGGCATGGACGAGGTTTACGCCGGTTGGGGGCTGGAGGATTCGGATCTGGTGATCCGCCTGCTGCGTGCCGGTGTGCGTCACAAGACGGCGCGTTTCGCCGCGCCGCTTTTCCACCTCTGGCACCGTGAGCGCGACACCAGCCGGCTGGCAGATAACCAGAAGCGGCTTGACGCAATTCTTCGATCCGATCGCGTCGTCGCCGAGCAGGGCGTCAACCAATACTTGTGAATCCTCCCGCCAGCGTCCTGGTGGTGATAACCCGCCGCATCGGCGACGTGCTGCTTGCGACCCCGGTGTTGCGCTCGCTGCGCCGGGCTTGGCCGGGGGCAAACATCGACGTGCTGGTATTTGTCGGCACCGAAGGCGTGCTCAAAGGCAATCCGGATCTGAACTCGATACATGCGATTGCCGAACGACCGACAGTCGGCGAACACCTGAAGCTGGTGGCGCGGTTGTGGCGGCGCTACGATCTGGCACTCTCTCTGCTTACCGGCGATCGCCCGACGCTGTATGCCTGGATAGCCGGTCGGCGACGTGCCGGGATGGTGTCCGGAACCCCCAAGGAATCCTGGAAATCGCGGCTGCTTCAGGTCCGTGTCCCCTTCGACAATCTCGACAGGCATACGGTGCCGATGAACTTGCAACTGGTCGAGGCGATCGGGGTGCCCGCATCGAGCGATGTCGTTGTTTCCTGGAATGATGACGATGTCGCCGCCCTGGACGATTCGATCCCCGCGGCCAGGCGTGCCCTTCCTTATGCGGTATTGCACCCGTTTCCGAAGTTCAATTACAAGATGTGGCACACGCGCGGCTGGGTGGAACTGCTGCGTTGGCTGGAACAGCAGGGGCTGCAGGTATTCCTCTCCGGCGGCGGCGCGGCCGACGAGATGGCGTACTGCGAGGAGATCGTGCGCCAGTCCGGCGCCAAGCCGTTGAACCTGGCCGGGATGCTGAACTTGGGGCAGCTCGGCGCGCTGTTGAGCCGCGCAAGTCTGTACGTCGGTCCCGACACCGTGGTGACGCATATGGCCGCCGCACTGGGGGTGCCGACCGTTGCACTGTTCGGGCCGTCGGACCCGGTGAAGTGGGGACCATGGCCGCGCGGATTCGATGTGCGGGGCAACCCGTGGCGGCGTGTCGGCAGCCAGGCGGTCGGCAATGTTCGCCTTGTGCAGGGGCAGACGCATTGCGTGCCGTGCCTGCAGGAAGGTTGCGAGCGGCACGTGGCGAGCTTCAGCGACTGCCTGCAGCATCTGGATGCCGCGCGGGTCATTGCCGAGGCGACACTGTTGCTGCGCGGGCCCGCAGCGTCAGGATTGACCGTCAAACCAGCGCAGGGTGCGCGCTAGCCCTTCCGTGAACCCGGTCGCCGGTTGCCAGCCCAGCGCTTCGCGCGCCAAGCGGATATCCAGGACGTTGGTAAGCACGTCGAATTTTCGTCCCGGCAGGTAGCGCCGCTCCACCGGCTTGCCGACAATCTGTTCCACTGCGGCCAAGATCTGATTCAAGCTGCGCCCGACGCCGCCGCCGATGTTGATGATCCGCCGTTCGCCGCGATAGCCAAGCGCGCGCACCAGTGCGTCGGCGACGTCGCCGGCATAAACATAGTCGCGAACGACGCTGCCGTCCCCCCAGATTTCGATAGGCTCGCCTCGGTGCGCCCGAAACAGAAACGTCGTTACCGCTCCTTGCACAGAGGCGATGCGCTGGCGCTCGCCGTAGGGATTGGACAGACGCAGCACGCAGTAATCCACCCCGTGCAGCACGCGGTAGAGCTCCAGGTACTTCTCGATTGCGAGTTTGGTGATTCCGTAGGAGGAGATGGGCTCGGTGGGGTGGTTCTCGCTGATGGGCACCGAATGGGGAGGGCCGTAGACAGTTCCGCCGGAGGACACGAATACCACCTTCCCGCCCTGTTCCTGCCGCCAGGCTTCAAGCAGGTGCAACGTGCCGACGACGTTGCTTTCGACATCGTAGACGGGGTTTTCGTTGGAGGTCTTGGGCAATGTGGTGGAAACCAGATGAAACACCGTCTCGCGGCCGCATATTGCACGCCTGACGTCCTCCACGTTGAGGAAGTCGCCTTCCACCCACTCCACGTCGGCGTAACGCGGGAAGCCGCTCGCCAGCGCGCGATCGGGGCGGTCGAATACGCGGACTGCATGCCCGGCCTCGAGCAGTCTTTCTGTGAGGTGGGAGCCGAGAAATCCAGCGCCACCCAGGAGGACGCATTTCATCCGTGGTATCCCCGTATTCCAGGCCGGCCGGTAACGCTCGAAAGCCGAAGTATCATCAGGTCTGGCAGGTCATCCGATCTATACCCGTTATTATGTCCGAACCCCTGGGGCGCCTGGCGCCGCTTTCGACGCCGGGTGGCAATCGCGATCCAAATTGCGATATCTTCGCTCCGGGGTAAGGTGGTGCTGGTGAACTTCTGGGCGACGACCTGCGCAGTCTGCATGCGCGAGATGCCCAAGATTACGCAGACGTATGAGAAGTAGCGCGCACAGGGATTCGAATCGGTGGCAGTGGCGATGGCCTGCCATCCGCCGAACCGCGTATTCGCCTGCGCGACTCAGAGCGGATGAGTGGGTGAGTGAGTGATTCGGTGATTCGGTGATCGAGCAATCAGATTTTCAATCACCTAATCACCACTTCATGCCACGCCGGCCTCGTGCGCCTGCTCATCGGCGTGGTAGCTCGAACGCACCAGCGGCCCGCAGGCGGCGTGACGGAATCCCATTGCCAGCGCTTCCTGTTCGAATTGCCTGAAGCGCGCCGGTTCGACGTAGCGCAGCACCGGCAGGTGCCCCCGGGTCGGTTGCAGGTACTGGCCGATGGTGAGCATCTCCACGTCGTGCTGGCGCAGGTCGCGCATCACTTCCAGTATTTCGTCGTCGGTCTCGCCCAGTCCCACCATCAGTCCGGACTTGGTGGGAATCGCCGGGAAGCGCGCCTTGAAGTCCTTCAGCAGCTTCAGCGAATTGCGGTAGTCGGCGCCGGGGCGGGCCTGCTTGTACAGCCGCGGCACGGTCTCGAGATTGTGGTTCATCACATCCGGCGGGCAAGCCGAAAGCTTGTCGAGAGCGACTTCAAGACGGCCGCGAAAGTCGGGCACCAGCACCTCGATGCGGGTCTGCGCGGAGTGCTGGCGCAGCGCGCGGATGCAGTCGGCGAAGTGCTGCGCGCCGCCGTCGCGCAGGTCGTCGCGGTCCACGCTGGTGATGACGACGTACCTGAGTTTCATCGCCGCGATGGTTTTCGCAAGGTTGAGCGGCTCTTCGGTGTCGGGAGCCAGCGGCCGGCCGTGCGCCACGGCGCAGAACGGGCAGCGGCGCGTGCACAGATCGCCCAGGATCATGAACGTGGCCGTGCCCTTGCCGAAGCACTCGCCGATGTTCGGGCACGAGGCCTCCTCGCACACGGTGTGCAGCTTGTGTTCGCGCAGCGCCTGCTTGACCTCGTAGAACTTCTGGCTGCCCGGCGACTTGACGCGGATCCAGTCCGGCTTCTTCAGCGGCGCGATCGGGATGATCTTGACCGGATTGCGTGCGGTCTTCTGCTCACCGGTTTCGCGTTTTACGGTTTCGTCCATTGGGGAAGCCTGCTCAGATTCCGTTGGCCAGTTTCGCAAGAAGTTTGTCCGCGACCGTTTCCGCTTGTTCGTCGATTCCCAGGTCGCGTAACTGCGTGACCTGCAGGCCTGGATAACCGCAGGGATCGATCGCCTGGAACGGCGCCAGGTCCATGTCCACGTTCAGGCTCAGTCCGTGGAAGCAGCAGCCGTTGCGCACACGCAGACCCAGCGCCGCCACTTTTGCGCCGGCGACATACACGCCCGGCGCATCGTCGCGGCCGTTTGCCTCGATCCCGTAGTCCGCAAGCAATTCTATCACCGCGTTCTCCAGCTTCCGCACCAGCGCCCGCACTCCCAGGCCGCGGCGGCGCAGGTCGAGCAGCGTATAGACGACGATCTGCCCCGGCCCGTGGTAAGTGATTTGCCCGCCGCGATCCACTTTGAAGACGGGAATGCCGTTGTCCGTTCGCGGCAGATGCCGCGCTTTTCCATTGAGTCCGAGCGTATAGACCGGGGGGTGCTCGACCAGCCAGAGTTCGTCCCGGGTGCCCGCGTTGCGTGCCGCGGTGAAGCTCTGCATCGCCCGCCAGGTCCTTTCGTAGTCCGACAAGCCGAGCTTGCGGACTACGAGTGCGGCGTGCTGCGTGCTGAGTGCTGTGTATGGGAGACTTTCGGTTTGCACTCGGGTTTGCCCTTGCTAGTCACCAGTCACTTGTCACGGCCCTTACAGGACCATGACCACTGACGGATGATCGCACAGCTCCTGGTACAGCGCATCGAGCTGTTCGCGCGAGGTGGCGCGCACGGTGCAGGTGACGCTGAGGTAGCTGTTCTTCTTGCTGGTGCGCATTTCCACGGTCGCCGCATCGAAGCCCGGCGCGTGGCGCCGCACGATCTCGACGATCGTCTGCACCAGCCGCGGCTCGCGCCTGCCCATGACCTTGATCGGGAAGTCGGTCGGATATTCGATGAGGCTCTCGCCTTCCATCATGCCTCCGGGGCGCGCATCACGCGCTTCTTGTACTCCTGGTAAAGCGCATACATGCGCCTGAATAGCGCTCCGGGTACGCCGCCGCCGACGGCCTTGCCGTCGAGCCTGACGATCGCCAGCACTTCCTTGGTGGAAGAGGTGAGCCACGCCTCGTCGGCGCCGCGCAGATCGGACTCCGGAACCCGACGGACCTCGTGTTTGATGCCGTTGGCCTGCGCCAGTTCCAGCACCACGTCGTACGTAATGCCGGGCAGCATCAGATGGTTTTTCGGCGGCGCCAGCAGAATGCCGTCCTTGACCACGAAAATATTGCTGGCCGCGCCTTCGGTCATGAGGCCGTCGCGCAACAGTACGGCTTCGGCACAACCGGCATCCACCGCGAGTTGCCGCAACAGCACGTTGGGCAACAGCGCGATCGCCTTGATGTCGCAGCGCAGCCAGCGGTTGTCGGCTGCCGTGATTGCTCCCACGCCCTTTTCCACCTGCTCCCGTGGCGGCGTGGAAAGTGCATTGCTCATCATGAACACGGTCGGCGCCACGCCTTCGGGGAAGGCGTGATCGCGCTTCGCCACACCGCGGGTGACGTGCAGGTACAGCGACTGGTCCCCGGGCTCATTGAGTTCGACAAGGCGGCGTACCAGCCGGGTCCATTCGGCGTCGTCATGCGGATTGGCGAGCCGGATGCCGTCGAGGCTGGCCCGCAATCGCCGCAGATGCTCGGCGAGCCGGAACGGATGCCGTGAGTACACCGGAATCAATTCGTACACGCCGTCGCCAAAGATGAATCCGCGATCGAGCACCGGGACCCTGGCCTGTTCGATCGGCATGAATTCGCCGTTGAGGTAGATCATTTGGTGCATCCCCGAGAGCGATGAGCAATGAGTGACGGGTGCAAGGTGAACAGCAGATCGCTAGAAGCACATGGTCATGTGAATTGCCATAGTACCGTTTTCACTTCATTACCCATTACCCATTACCCATTACCCATCACTCATTACTGCTTCTAATTGAACAGCAGCCGCAGGCTGTGCCATCCGCGTACGAAAAGGTTGGCAATGCCGACGGTCTGCAGGGCGACGAGGGTGCGCTCGCCGAAGGGCTGGCCGTCGAAAGTCAGGCGCAGCGTACCGACCCTATCTCCCGCGCGGATCGGCGCGATCAGCGGTTGCATGCTCTCCAACCGGGCCTTGAGGCGATCGCCAAACCCCTTCGGAATGGTGACGTAATAATCGTCGGTGAATCCTGCCTGCAATTGTTCACTGTTGCCTTTCCATACCGGCAGCTGATGCACTGGCTGCTCCCTGGCGTAGAGCTTCACGGTGTCGAAGGCCTCGAATCCGTAGTTGAGCAACCTTTGCGCTTCCGCCGCGCGGCCGCCTTCCGAACCGGAGTCGATCACCACGGCGATAAGGCGCCGGCCGTTGCGCTGCGCGGTGGCGATCATGCAGAAGCCGGCGCTCTCGGTATAGCCGGTCTTGAGTCCGTCCACGTAGGGGTCGCGCCCGAGCAGGCGGTTGCGGTTGTACTGGGTGATGTTGTTATAGCGGAACTCGCGCAACCGGTACATCGGAAAATACTGCGGAAACTCGCGGATGATCGCCGCCGACAACTGCGCCAGGTCGGCGGCCGTGGAGTAATGCCGCGGGTTCGTCAGCCCGGGCGCATTGACGAAATTCGAGTTTCTCAGTCCGAGGCGCGCGGCCTCGCGGTTCATCTGCTCGACAAAGGCTTCTTCGCTGCCGGCAATGCCTTCCGCCAGCGCGATGGACGCGTCGTTGCCCGACTGCACGATCATGCCGTGCAGCAGGTCCTCGATCGCGACGGATTTGCCCGGGTCCAGAAACATGCGCGAGCCGGGCGCGCGCCAGGCCTTCTCCGAAATCGTCACCGGCTGTGACAGCGTGACGCGTTTCTGGCGCAAAGCGTCGAACACCACGTAGGCGGTCATCAACTTGGTAAGCGACGCCGGTTCGACGCGCTCGTCGGGATTCTTTGCGGCCAGGACCTGCTGGCTGAGCATGTCCACCAAGAGATACGACTTGGAGGCCAGCGGTCCGAGCGCGACTGCGCCGTTCAACGGGGCCTGGGCAAAAACCAGGGTGCTGCCGAACCAGACGAATAATGCCGCGAAAATTCTCATCATGCTGGAGCGAAACGGATTATATATCATGTCCCCCCGCGCCCCGCGGTTGCGTTGCGCCGTGCCGTCTGGAACAATGCGCGCCTTTCGTGATCTCAGTTCACAACCACATGACCATTCGTTTCAGAACCGGCCTCCTTCGCGCTGCGGTGCGCCTGTCGTTGATCGCCGCCGTAGTGGTTCCGTCTGCGGCGCCGGCGGCGGACGCAATCCGCGTGATCGACCCCTGGGCTCGGGCCACGTTACCCGGTCAGAAGGTGGGAGGCGTTTACATGGAGATCGTCAGCCCGCGCGACGCGCG
>JBGQGT010000052.1:0-9794 GCA_041497595.1 Gammaproteobacteria bacterium | reverse complement strand
TTCGAATACGTGATGCTCGACGGGGTCAACGACAGCGTCGAGCATGCAAGGCAACTGATCTCACTCGTCAAAGGCGTGCACTGCAAGTTCAACCTGATTCCGTTCAATGCGTTCCCGGACTCGGGATTCCAGCGCTCGTCCCCGGAACGGATCGCCGCTTTCCGCGACGTGCTGATGCATGCGGGTCTGGTGACGACCATCCGCAAGACCCGTGGCGACGACATCGATGGCGCCTGCGGCCAGCTGGCCGGCCAGGTGCAGGACCGCACCAAACGACGTTTGCGCCGCACACTGGAAGCCTCGGCATGACCCGGTTGGTGACCATCGTTGTTCTGGCCGTCCTGGCCGGTTGCGCAACGCAGGGACAGAAAGCCGGATCGGACGAACAGACCCGCGCCGACATCCAGAACCGCGCCCGCATCCACACCGAACTCGGCGCGCTTTACTCCGGCGCCGGCCAGATGAAAACGGCGGTCGAGGAATTCAAGGCGGCGCTTGCGGCCGATCCCGGCTATGCACCCGCGCACAACCAGCTCGGCCTGGTGTACATGACGCTGGGCGAGGACCGTCTGGCCCAGGAGTCGTTCGAACGGGCGCTCAGGATCGATCCCGGCGATTCCGCGGCGAACAACAATTACGGCATGTTCCTGTGCCGGCGCAAACGCGAGAAGGAAGCGTTCAAGTATTTCATGGCCGCACTGAAAAACCCGCTCTACGCCACTCCCGAGAACGCCTACGCGAACGCCGGCGTGTGCGCACGCATGCAGGGCGACGACGTGAAGGCGGAGGATTGGCTGCGCAAGGCCCTGGCGCTGCAGCCGAACCAGCCCCAGGCCTTGTATCAGCTTGCCGAAATCCAGTTCAATCGCGGCGATCGCCAGGGGGCGCGCAACCTGCTCGACCGCCATCTGCAGGTGGTGTCCAATCCTTCGCCGGACGCGCTATGGCTAGGCGCGCGCATTGCCGACAGCCTCGGTGATCGCAACGCAGTGGCAAGTTACGGCACGCAGTTGAATAACCGCCATCCGGACGCTGCCCAGACCAAGGCATTCAATGAGGGCCGGTTTCAGTGAGCGAAGCGGCGACAAACAGGCAAGCATCCGCGCCGGGCGGTGGGGGTGCGGCGCTGCTGATGGAACGCCGCCGCCAGGGATTGAGCCTCGGGGACATCTCGCGCCAGTTGAAGCTGTCGGTGCGTCAGGTCGAAGCGCTCGAGCGCGACGACTATTCGGGTTTCACCGGTCCGGTCTTCGTCCACGGCTTCATCCGCAATTACGCCAAGCTGCTCAACCTCGAGCCGGATCCGTTGATCCGTGCGGCCGACCGGATTCTCGATCCGCCGGCGTCGGCGAGCGAGCCGGTGGCCGCGGCTGCCAGCCCTCTGGTCGTGCGGCGCCGCAGAATCGGAATGGTGCCGGCGGTGAGTGCAGGCGCGGCGGTTGCGGTGGTGGTGGCGGTTGCGGTGTTGGTCGGGAACCGCGGCGGCTCGAAGCCGGCGCCGGAAGAACCCGTCATTGCCGCAGTCGAGGAGGCGGCGCGACCCAAGGAGCATGCGCCAGCCGCGAAACCGGCAGCTGCGCAACCGGTGGCAAGACCGGCCGCAGGCAACGCCGTGGCTGCCGAGCCGGGGGGGCGCGCCACTCTGCGCATGGTCTTCGACCAGGAATCCTGGGTGGAAATCAAGGATCGCAATGGCAACACCATCTTCGGCCAACTCAACCCGGCGGGCAGCCGCCGCAGCGTCAGCGGCGAACCGCCTTTTGACGTGGTGGTCGGCAATGCCGCCGGAGTACGCCTGACCTACAAGGACGAGACCGTGGATCTGTCGACGCACACTCAGGTGGACGTGGCGCGCCTGACGCTGAAATAGTGGTTTCTCCCATGTCCGATTCCGAAATCCGCCGCCGCATGACCCGCCAGGTGCGCGTGGCCGGTGTGGCCATCGGCGGCGGCGCGCCGGTAGTGGTGCAGTCGATGACCAACACCGACACCGCGGATGTCGAAGCCACCGCGCGCCAGGTGGCGCAGCTTGCAGAGGCCGGTTCTGAACTGGTGCGCATCACCGTCAACAGCGCGGAGGCGGCGGCAGCCGTGGCGGAGATCCGCAACCGTCTGGAACGCTCGGGGTGCCGGGTTCCGCTGGTCGGCGATTTCCACTTCAACGGCCACAAGCTGCTGACGCAGTACCCCGATTGTGCGCAGGCCCTGGACAAATACCGCATCAATCCGGGCAACGTCGGCCGCGGCTCGCGGCGCGACGAGCAGTTCGCGACCATGATCGAATGCGCGTGCAGATACGGCAAGCCGGTGCGCATCGGCGTGAACTGGGGCAGCCTCGATCCGGAACTGCTGGGCCGCATGATGGACGACAATGCACGCCTGCCCGAGCCGAAGGATGCCGGCGCGGTGATGCGCGATGCACTCATCACATCGGCGCTGGAAAGCGCAGCGAAAGCCGAAGCGATCGGTCTTCCGGTCGACCGCATCGTGCTGTCCTGCAAGGTGAGCGGGGTGCAGGACCTGATCACGGTCTACCGCGATCTGGCAGCGCGTTCCGATTATCCGCTGCACCTGGGCCTGACCGAAGCGGGAATGGGCTCGAAGGGCATCGTCGCCTCGGCGGCGGCGCTCGCGGTGCTGCTGCAGGAAGGAATCGGCGACACCATCCGTGTCTCCCTGACTCCCGATCCCGGTGGCGACCGTGTGCGCGAAGTCGTGGTCGCGCAGGAAATCCTGCAGACCATGGGCCTGCGCTCCTTCACCCCGATGGTGACCGCCTGCCCGGGATGCGGGCGCACCTCCAGCACCTTCTTCCAGGAACTGGCGGACAAGATCCAGGGCTATCTGCGCCGGCAGATGCCGGTATGGCGCGCGCAGTACCCGGGGGTCGAGGAGATGCGCGTTGCGGTGATGGGTTGCGTGGTCAACGGCCCCGGCGAAAGCAAGCACGCCAATATCGGCATCAGCCTGCCGGGCTCGGGCGAGACGCCGGTCGCACCGGTGTTCGTGGACGGGGTGAAAACCGTCACGCTCAAGGGCGAACGCATCGCCGAGGAATTCCAGCGGCTGGTGGACGACTATGTAGCGGACCACTATGGACGCGCCGGGAAGCGCGCAGCCGAACAGGCGCCACACGCCGGCAATGAATCGGCGCGCGCGTCCGGCTGATCGCCGCGCGCCGCCTTATAACAAGACGACACGTTTCATGACGCAAACGATCCAGGCGGTCCGCGGGATGAACGACATCCTCCCGGACCAGGCCCCGCTGTGGGAGTTCTTCGAGGCCACGGTGCGCGACTGGCTGTCGCAGTACGGCTATCGCAATATCCGCATGCCGATCCTGGAGAAAACCGAACTGTTCGTACGCGCGATCGGCGAAGTTACCGATATCGTCGAGAAGGAGATGTATACCTTCGTCGACCATTTGAACGGCGAGAGCCTGACGCTGCGTCCCGAAGCCACAGCGTCCTGCGTGCGCGCGGCCATCCAGCACAATCTTCTCTACCCGGGCCCGCAGCGGCTGTTCTATGCCGGCCCGATGTTCCGCCACGAGCGCCCGCAGAAAGGGCGTTACCGGCAATTCCACCAGGTCGGCGTCGAAGCGCTCGGTTTCGCCGGGCCGGACGTGGATGCCGAGCACATGTTGATGGGCGCGAGGCTGTGGCGGCGGCTGGGACTGGACGGCATCCAGCTCGAGATCAATACGCTGGGCAACAGTGCCTCGCGCAGTCGCTACCGCGCGCGGCTGATCCGGTACCTGGAACGCCGCGCCGCTGAGCTCGACGAGGATGCACGCAGGAGGCTGAACACCAATCCGCTGCGGGTGCTCGACAGCAAGAATCCGGCAATGCAGGAAGTGATCGCGCAGGCGCCAAAGCTTGCCGACGACCTCGACGAGGAGTCGCTGAAGCACTTCCAGGAATTGCAGGACCTGCTGCGCAACGCCGGCGTCGATTTCGGCATCAACACCCGGCTGGTGCGCGGGCTGGACTACTACAATGACGTAGTCTATGAATGGACCACCACCCGGCTGGGCGCGCAGGGCACGGTGTGCGCGGGCGGGCGCTACGACGGACTGATCGCGCAGATCGGCGGCAAGCCCGCGCCGGCCTGCGGCTTCGCCATGGGAATCGAGCGGTTGCTCGCGCTGCTCGCTAACGCCGGCACGGCCGCGCCCGCAAGAGTCGTGGACGTTTACCTCCTGCACAGCGGAGAGGCGGCCGGCAAGTTCGCCTGGAACGTGGCTGAGACCCTGCGCGGCAAGGGCTTGTCGGTGGTGTTTCACTGCGGCGGCGGCAGTTTCAAGTCGCAGATGAAGCGGGCGGACGCGAGCGACGCACGCTTCGCGGTGATCGTCGGCGACGAGGAGGCGGAAAAACGAATGATCGCGCTCAAGCCGCTGCGCGAGCCCGGCGAGCAGGCGCAGGTCAGCGCGGATGAGGCGGCAAGAATCATCCGCAGCCCCAATTTCTCACCTACATGATGAAGATTCGCAAAAATGGCACTTGATCTTGAAGAACAGGAACAGTTGGACGAGCTCAAGCAGTTCTGGAAGCAGTACGGCACGCTGATCATCACGCTGGCTTTTCTGGCGCTGGCCACCTTTGCCGGCGTCAAGGGCTGGAATTACTACCAGCGCGGCCAGTCGGAACAGGCTTCGGCACTGTTCGGCAAGCTCGAGGAAGCGGTACGCAAGAACGACGTTTCGCAGGTTGGCAGCCTGGGTGCGGAGATCATCGACAAGTACGGGTCCACTGCGTATGGTCCGATGACGGCGCTGCTGCTGGCCAGAATCAACTACGACAACGGTGATGCGGCAGCGGCGGCGACCCGGCTGCAATGGGCCATCGACAAGGCCAAGGACAATGAGACCGCGGCGCTCGCACGCTTGAGGCTGGCCGGCATCCGCCTCGACGAGAAGAAGTACGACGAGGCGCTCGCGCTGCTGGACGCGAAGCACGGCCAGGCGTTTGCGCCGCTCTATGCCGATCTGCGCGGCGATGTCCTTGCGGCGCAGGGCAAGGCGGCGGAGGCGCGCGCGGCCTACAAGCTGGCCATGGAAAAGAGCCTGCCCAACAGCAATTATCGCAACGTGGTGCAGATCAAACTCGACGCACTGGGACCGGCCAAGTGAGGGTCGAGCCACTGCTGCTGCGGCTCGCGATTGCGACGCTGGTTGCTTTCCTGCTGGGCGGTTGCGGTAGCAAAGGACCCAAGCCCGCGCCGCTGCCGGAATTCAAACCTGCCGCGAAACTGCGGGTGGAATGGGGGGCCAATGTCGGTAGCGCCGGTCATTACCTGTTCGCGCCGGCGTTCTACCAGGACGGCGTGTATGCGGCCGGCAGTAGCGGCAACATCGTGCGATTGAACGCGGCGACCGGCAAGACCGTCTGGCGCGTCGATGCCAAGGCACGGCTTTCGGGCGGCGTGGGCGTGGGCGAGAACATGGTGATGGTCGGCACGGCCAAGGGCGCCGTGCTGGCTTACGACCTGGACGGCAAGCCGCTGTGGAAATCCAAGGTGTCCAGCGAGGTGCTGAGCGCGCCGCAAGCCGCCGATGGATTCGTGGTGGTGCGCAGCGGCGACAGCCGCATCTTCGGACTGGATGCGAAGGACGGCACGCGCAGCTGGGAATACCAGACCATCACGCCGCCGTTGACGCTGCGCGCCAATCCGGGGGTGATCATCGTCGCGGGTTTTGTCATCGTCGGCATGCCGGCGGGCAAACTGGTGGTGCTGAATCTCGCCAACGGCGGGATGGTCTGGGAGACAGTGGTCGCGGCCCCCAAGGGCGACAACGAGCTGGAGCGCATCACCGACATCGCCGGGGCGCCGATGGTGGAGCAGCAGAAAGTATGCGCGGTGACGTTTCAGGGCCGGGCCGCATGCTACGAGACCGAGCGCGGCGGACAGTTGTGGGCGCGTGCGGCCTCCAGCGTCGGCGGCCTCGTAGCCGACGAGCGGAGCGTGTATCTGTCGGAAGACACCGGTGCAGTGGTGGCGCTCGACAAGAATACCGGCGCCAGCGTGTGGAAGCAGGACAGCCTGTCCCACCGCAGCCTGAGTACTCCCCTGGCCTTTGGCGACTATGTCGTCGTCGGCGACTTCGAGGGACAGGTGCACTTCCTCAAGATCGAGGACGGATCGTTCGCAGCGCGCATCGGCACCGACGGAGGCGTCATTGCGGCCGCACCCGAACGCGTCGATGACAAGGTGCTGGTGCAGACCCGCAAGGGCGGCGTCTATGCGATTACGGTGCGGTGAGGAGAGCAAGGATGAAGCATGAAGGATGAAGTGCGGCGTGCCAACCGGCACGCCGTCTTCGTTGGTCTGGCCCGCCAATTTGCTTCCGGTACATTGATGTTTTTTCCTTCATCCTTCCGCCTTCATCCTTGAAATGAAGCCCACGATCGTGCTGGTCGGCCGTCCCAACGTCGGCAAGTCCACGCTTTTCAATCGCATGACGCGCTCGCGCCAGGCGCTGGTGACGGACATGCCCGGGCTCACGCGCGATCGCCATTACGGTCACGGCAACCGCGACGGCAGATCCTTCCTGGTGGTCGACACCGGCGGATTCGAACCCGTAGCCAGGGACGGCCTGCTCAAAGAGATGGCCCGCCAGACCATGCAGGCAGTGGACGAGGCGGATGCGGTGTTGCTGCTGGTGGATGCGCGGCAGGGGCTGACGCCGCAGGATCGCCGCATTGCCACCGAACTGCGCAAGACCGGCCGCAGGCTGTGGCTGGTGGTCAACAAGGCCGAAGGGCTTGCGGCGGAGACGGCAACAGCGGATTTTCACGAACTCGGAATCGGCGAGCCGCTGGCCATCTCGGCGGCGCACGGCGAAGGCGTGCGCGATCTCGTCGACCTGGTGCTGGAAGAATTTCCGGCGGAACAGCAGGCCGAGGACCTCTCCAGGCATCCCAAGATCGCGGTGGTCGGCCGGCCCAACGTCGGCAAGTCCACGCTGGTGAACACGCTGCTGGGCGAAGAGCGGGTGATCGCCTTCGACCAGCCGGGCACCACCCGCGACAGCATTTACATCGACTTCGAGCGCAACGGCCGGCGCTATACGCTGATCGACACCGCCGGGGTGCGCCGGCGCGGAAAAGTCGAGGACGTGGTGGAAAAGTTCTCGGTGGTGAAGACCATGCAGGCGATCGAGGACGCCAACGTGGTGGTGCTGGTGCTCGACGTAATGCAGGAAGTCTCCGACCAGGATGCGCACCTTGCCGGATTCATCCTCGAGGCCGGCAGGGCGCTGGTGGTCGCCATCAACAAATGGGACGCCGCGGACCAGGAGGCGCGCGAGAAAGCCAAACGCGATTACGCCCGCAAGCTCAATTTCCTCGACTTCGCGCCGCTGCATTTCATTTCCGCGCGTGCCGGCACCGGCGTGGTGTCGATGCTCAAGTCGGTGGATGCCGCGTACGCCTCCGCCATGGCGAAACTTTCGACCCCGAAGCTGACCCGCGCGCTCATCGCCGCCGTCCAGAAGCAGTCGCCGCCGCGCTCGGGCGTGTCCCGCCCCAAGCTGCGTTATGCGCACCAGGGCGGCATGAACCCGCCGCTGATCATGATCCATGGAAACGGCCTGGACCACGTGCCGGACAGTTATCGCCGCTACCTCGAGCGCACTTTCATCTCCGCCTTCCAGTTGTCCGGTACGCCGGTCCGGGTGTTCTTCAAGCAGGGCAGAAACCCTTATGCCGATCGCAAGAAGCGGTAGTGGTCGTGGAGGGTTTCGCGGGATGGTATTGCGAGTCAAAATCCAGTAGAGTTAAGGCGCGTCAAAAAAACACAATAAGGAGCTGCCATGAGCGCGAAAGGGCAATTGTTACAAGACCCGTTTCTGAATGCGTTGCGCAAGGAGCATGTGCCGGTTTCGATCTATCTGGTCAATGGCATCAAATTGCAGGGTCAGATCGAGTCGTTCGATCAATACGTTGTGTTGCTGAAGAATACCGTGACGCAAATGGTGTACAAGCACGCGATATCCACCGTCGTGCCCGCGCGTCCGGTGAACTTGTCTTTGGAGCAAGGGTCCGAAGACTGAGTGGTCCCCGCATCTCCTGTTGTCGCTTTGCCTCATCTTCCGTCGCCGCGACAATCCGCCGGCGCGGCGGGTTGCGGCGTGCCGTGACTTACCTGAAAATACCCGATGCTTGAGCGCCCTCGCGGCGGCGACCGCGCAGTCCTCGTGAACCTCGATTTCGGCGATGTCGATTTCGCCGAGTCGCTCGAGGAAATCCGCCGGCTGGCCGAGAGCGCCGACGTGAAGCCGGTCACCGTGGTGAAGGGCAGGCGCCAGCGCCCCGACGCCGCCACGTTCGCCGGTTCCGGCAAGGTGGAGGAAATTGCCGCCCTGGTGCAGTCGACCGGCGCCTCGCTGGTGCTGTTCAATCATGATCTGTCGCCGGCGCAGCAGCGCAATCTGGAAAAGCGCTGCAACTGCCGCGTGATCGACCGCACCAGTCTGATTCTCGACATCTTCGCGCAGCGCGCCCGTTCGCACGAAGGCAAGCTGCAGGTGGAACTGGCACAACTCGAGCATCTGGCTACGCGGCTGGTGCGGGGCTGGACCCACCTTGAGCGGCAGAAGGGCGGCATCGGCCTGCGCGGCCCCGGTGAAACCCAGCTGGAAACCGACCGCCAGCTGTTGCGCAAGCGGGTGAAGGTCCTCAAGGACAAGCTGGCCACGGTGCACAGACAACGGCAGACGCAACGCCGGGCGCGGCTGCGCGGTCCGGCGATGTCGGTGTCGCTGGTCGGCTATACCAACGCCGGCAAGTCCACGCTGTTCAACCGGCTCACGGACGGCGACGCCTACACCGCTGACCAGTTGTTCGCCACGCTGGACACGACGTCACGGCGCATCAACGGTGCGAACGGCGCCGCGGTGGTGATGTCCGACACCGTGGGGTTCATCCGCGATCTGCCGCCCACGCTGGTGGCAGCGTTCAGCGCCACTCTGGAAGAGACGGTGCGCGCCGATCTGCTGCTGCACGTGGTGGACGCCGCCAGCCCGGCGCGCGACGACCAGATTGCGGAAGTGAACAAGGTGCTCGCGGTGATCGGCGCGGCCGCGGTCCCGCAGGTGATGGTCTTCAACAAGATCGATGCGGCCGGACTGGAACCCGGGGTCGAGCGCGACGAGTATGGTAAGATCGCGGCGGTTCGCGTGAGTGCGCGCAGCGGTTCCGGCGTCGGTTTCCTGCGTTCCCTGCTGGGCGATCTGCAAGAGGCGCATCGCAGCGCCAGGGGACTCGCCGCAGCATAGAGAGTTTTCCCCGTTTCGCCTGCCTGTCCAAAGAAAGCAAGCATCAATGGCATTGAATGATCCCAACTGGGGTAAGCGCGGCAACGAAGGCCCGCCCGACCTCGACGAAATCTGGCGTCGTCTGAATCAGAAACTCAGGTCCCTTTTCGGCGGCAAGGGCGGCGGCAACGCGCCTCAGGGACCGAGCGCGCGCCAGATGGGCGGCGGCTTCGGACTGCTCATCGTCATGGTGCTGCTGGTGTGGCTCGCCAGCGGCTTCTACATCGTGGATGAGGGCCAGCGCGGCGTGGTCCTGCGCTTCGGCAAGTTTCTGGAGACCAATCAGCCGGGCCCGCGCTGGCATCTGCCCTGGCCGATCGAATCGGCGGAGATCGTCAACGTATCCGAAGTCCGCACCGTGGAAGTCGGGTACCGCAACAGCGTGCGTACCAAGGTTCCCAACGAGTCGCTGATGCTGACCGACGACGAAAACATCATCGATCTGCAATTCGCCGTGCAATACATCCGCGCCAAT
>JBGQGT010000051.1:0-9900 GCA_041497595.1 Gammaproteobacteria bacterium | reverse complement strand
GTTCGTCGCCGAGTTCCTGCGCCAGCCCGCTGATTTCCTCGGTGCGCCGGTACACCCGGTCGATGGTCTGCAGCAGCAGGGACTCGCTCACCACCGCCAGCTGGATGTCGCGCTTGAGCACGCGGGTAATTTCGTCATAGCCGAACAGATCGGTCGGATCCGCCATGCCCACCCGGAAGAACGCGTCGGCATCTTCGAGCACGATGGCGCGGAAACGCCGCGCCAGGGTCTCCGGCAGCCGGGTGGCGACGTCGGGCTTGATGTTGAAATGCTTGAGGTCGATGAATGGGACCTCGAGCTGGCGCGCCAGCGCGCCGCCGATCTGGTCCTCGGTCAGAAAGCCCGAGTCGATGAAGATGCGGCCGAGTTTGCGCCCGCTGCGCTTCTGCTCCTCGAGCGCCGCCTTGAGCTGGTCCTCGGAAAGCAATTTCTGCTGGAGAAGAATTTCCCCCAGCCTGATTTTTTCAGGTCTACCCATTCCGGTTGGCGGTTCCCCTGATCCGCACTTTCAAGGTCACTTGAGGTTTTATTTGCAGCCTATTGAATTAGCAGATTAAACTGTAAACGTTACCAAGTGCAAGCAAAATGTTCGATATCGTTCTGTACCAGCCCGAAATCCCGCCCAACACCGGCAACGTTATTCGGCTGTGCGCCAATACCGGTTGCCGGCTGCACCTGATCGAGCCGCTGGGATTCCGGCTGGAGGACCGCCAACTGAAGCGCGCCGGGCTGGATTACCACGAATACGCCCAGGTGCAGGTACACCCGGGTTGGGGCGCCTTTCTGGCCACCGTTCCTTCAAGCCGCCGGTTCGCCTTCAGCGCCAAGGCTGCCAACCGCTACGATCACGTCGGTTTTCAAGCGGGCGACGTGCTGGTCTTCGGTCCGGAGACGAGCGGGCTGCCGGAAGAGGTCAGTGCAAGCTTCGAGCCGCAACGGCGGCTGCGGCTACCGATGGTACCCGCCAGCCGCAGTCTGAATCTGTCCAATGCGGTGGCGGCGGTGGTCTACGAGGCTTGGCGGCAGAACGGCTTCATAGGCGCCAACAGTTAGCGCACACTTTCGGGCTTGGGCTCGCGCTGTAGCAGCTCTTCCACCGCATCACGGGCAGAGGCATGGCCGTCCAGGACGCGGCAGACCGCGCGGGTGATAGGCATATCGACATCCAGATCCTGCGCCAGCCGCAGCACCTCGCGGGCGCTGAAAACGCCTTCGGCAACGTGGCCGAGATCGTCCAGGATGTCCGCCAGGCGCCGTCCGCTTGCGAGTCCCAGGCCGACCCGTCGGTTTCGCGACAGGTCGGAGGTCGCCGTCAACACCAGGTCGCCGGCACCTGCCAATCCCATGAACGTCTCCAGCCGCCCGCCCAGGCGCATGCCGAGGCGGGTCATTTCCGCCAGCCCGCGGGTGATCAGCGCCGCGCGCGCGCTGGAACCGAGCTTGAGGCCGTCGCAAACCCCGGCAGCAATGGCAATCACGTTCTTGACCGCCCCGCCGGTCTCGACGCCGGCAAGATCATCGCTGGAGTACACGCGCAAGCGCCCGGTATGCAACTCGCGCGCGGCCGCAGACGCAAATTCGGCATCACGCGAAGCCAGCGTGACCGCCGCCGGCAGCCCGCGCGCGACCTCATCGGCGAAACTCGGTCCCGACAGCGCTCCGAAGCGGAAGCGCTCACCCAGTTCCTCGCCGACGACCTGGTGCGGAAGTTTGGCGCTGCCGCTCTCGAAACCCTTGCACAGCCAGACCACGTCCGGCGCGCGTTTGTGGCGCGCGACGCGACGCGCCGTTTCGCGCAGTGCGGCGGCGGGAACAGCAATGACGGCCAGTTCGCAGGACTGCAGTGCGGCGTCGGCATCGGCGGTGATTCGAACCGTGCCGGGAATGGCGACGCCTGGAAGATAGCGGGCATTGACCCGCGCGGCGGCGAGTTGGCCGCTCTGTTGCGGATCGCGGCACCACAGCGTGATTTCGTGGCGCGGCGAAAGCGCGATCCCGAGCGCGGTGCCCCACGCGCCGGCACCGAGGATGGCGATTCTCATACGCCCCAGAGCTGGTTGACCTTTATGAAGCCGACCGCGCCGTCCGGGTGGCGCACCTTGACCCAGCCGGCGGTAAGTTGGAGAAACTCGAGCACCACGCCTTTTTCCGCGGTGAACGCCAGCGCCGCGCCATCGCTGGCGGACTGGCGCGCCTCCGCGCCCGAGGACTTGACCAGCACCGTGCGGCGCTCGGACAACTGGCGATTCTCTATCCAGGCAAATTCTCCGGTGTCGTCGCGCACCTTGGTCCATCCTTCGACCTTGACCACCACCTCCACCGGGTAGTCGCGCGACAGCACGAAGAGCTTTTGTGCCTTGGTCGACGGCGCGTCGTAAAGGATTGCCGCCGCGTCCGCCACCGAGCGGAATTCCAGCGCAAGCGCAGCCCCCGAACAGAGCAGCAGCCCCGCCAGAAAACCGCATCGCAGCAGCGCGCGTCCCATGTCGAAAGCTCTAGTGCGTGGCGCCCTCGGGCGCCTGCGTCTGGCCTTGCTGCCGGGCCTGGAAGATCGCTTCGAAATTCACCGGGCTCAACACCACCGGCGGGAAGCCGGCGCGCACCACCGCTTCGGAAACCACTTCGCGCACGTAGGGGTAAAGGATGTTCGGGCAGGTGATGCCGAGCACCGGCTCGAGCTCCGCCTGCGGCACGTTGCGGATCTGAAACACCCCGCCCTGGCTCACCTCCACCAGGAACATGGTCTTGTCGCCGATCTTGGCGGTAACGGTCACCTTCAACACGACCTCGAAGTAGCCGTCATCTATCGGGCTGGCGCTGTTGTTCATCTGGATCTCGACCTGCGGCGCCTCCCGCTCCAGATATATGCGCGGCGCGTTGGGCACTTCCAGCGACAGATCCTTGACGAACAGCTTCTCGATTGAAAAGACCGGCTGGGTGGGTTGTTGGCTCATGATTTGTATTCTCTCGGTTTACAGGTCAGTCGGCGTGGCCGCGCGCGTCGGCGGTTTCTCTGCCAAGCATCGGTTCGAGCTTTCCGGCCTGGTCCAGTGCAGACAGATCGTCGAAGCCCCCGACGTGGAAGTCGTCGATGTAGATCTGCGGTACGGTGCGGCGCCCGCTTCGCTGCATCATTTCCGCGCGCCGCGCCGGCTCCAGGTCGACGCGGATTTTTTCGATTTCCACCACGCCTTTGTTGTTGAGCAGCCGTTCCGCGGCAATGCAGTACGGACACCAGGCCGTGCAGTACATGCTGATCCGCGGCATCTACTTCTCCACCGGAAGATTGGCCTGTTGCCAGGCTCCGAAGCCGCCCGCCAAGACCACCACCTCGCCGAAGCCGGCTTTCTTGAGCGCCGACGTGGCGGCATGCGAGCGGCTGCCGGTCTGGCAGGTCACGACCACCGGCTTGCTCTTGAATTTTGCGATTTCTCCAAGGCGCTTGTCGAGCTGGCCCAGCGGCACGTTTTTCGCGTTGGGTGCATGTCCGGAGCTGAACTCGCCCGGCTCGCGCACGTCCAGCATCATCGCATCCTTGCGGTTGATCAGCTGCACCGCCTCCAGGGGGCCGACTTCGCGAGCCCCGCTCAAACCCCGGCTGATCCATGGCCAGACCAGAACCCCGCCGCTCGCCAGTGCGATCAACACCAGCCAGATATTGTCCTGAATGAACTTCACTTCGATTCCTTTGCGCTTCCTGCCGTTGTGTATTGGATCAGATCCGCCACGCCCTTTGCACCGCCCGCCGCCATGGATTCCATGACCCGGATCACGCCGCCACGGTCCGACGGATAATTTGCCTCTGCAAGCTCCCACTGGGCTCGCGCCGCCTCCTGTTCGCCCTTCAACGCAAGCAGGATGGCCTGGCGGTAAACCACATCCGCCGACGGCGCAAAGTGCATCACCAGTCCGTTGAAGGCCAGCTTGCCGTCGATTTGCTCTCGGTTAAGCACCATCAGACGCGACAGCGCCAGTTCCACGAAGGGAGCGAACAGAGAATGCCGTTGCAGCTCCAGCAGAACCGCCGCCGTGTTGTCGCCACTCTGAGCCGCGGCGCCGGATGATTGCGGCTGGATCCGGTGCAACGACTGGAGGGTGCGGTAGTCCTGATAAACGTTGGCTGCCGCCATACAGCCGAGGAGCAACATCGGCACCAGCACCAACCTGCCGCGGCCGCGAACGCCGACCTGAAGCGTGGCAGTCTCGGACACGCCGAGCGCAACCGCCGCAATGCCCAGGAAATAGGCGTACCAGAGCGGGTACTCTAGCATACTGTGGATGCCCAGAATCGCGAGCACTGCGCACAACCACCACAGATGCGCAGACGGTTCCTGTCGGCGCAAACCGGAGAGAAAAGCAGCGAGTCCGGCGCACAGGACCACGACCCCTGCGATGCCGAATTCGGCCAAGGTCTGCAACACCAGGTTGTGCGAATGGTCGATGATCGCACTCTCCGTCCGCGGCGCCGGCAACTGCGCGTTGAGCAGAAAATGCTGCCAGGCAAACTGTCTGAATCCCACGCCAAAGAATGGCGCGTCCAGAAACATCAGCCAGGCCTCGTACCACACACGCATCCGGATTTCGGAGTGCATGCCCTCTGTACCCATACGCGCCCGTATGGTTTCGACCCGGAGTGCGGCGCCCGGCAGAAGAAATTCTGCGAGCCACTGCATTGCCAGGAATCCGCAGACGCAGGCAATGCCGAAGCCGAGGATGCGCGAGGCCGCAGGCTGCGGCCGCAGCCGCTGCAACACCACGCCAAGGATGACCAGCGCAAACAGATAGAGCCAGACGCTGCGCGAACCGGACACCGTCAGCACCAGCAGCAACGGCGCCGCTGCGGCAAGGGCGAGCGGCAACGCCAGCCGCCGCACGCCTTGCAAGTACGCCAGCGATGCCAGCCCTAGGCACAGGTAGTTCGCCAGATGATTGGGCTGTCCGGTATTGGCGTAGATGCGGCCATGGATCTGCGGCAGCACATAGGGCGAAAGCGGCGACTGCACCCCCCAGAACTGCATCAGTCCGATGGACGCGTTCATCAGCGCACCGGCAACCACGAACCAGGACAGCGCCGCGACCACGGTCTCCATCCCGAGCACCTGCTTGAGCCGCCACGCCAGCATCGCCAGCGCGGTGGCCCACAATAAATAAAGGACCGCCAGCAGGTTTTGCTGCAGGTAAACCGAGCGTCCCAGCAGGGCGTGGAGAATTATCAACCCGGCGAAGCCGAGAAACACCAGGCTCGAACGCGGCAACTCGATTCCCGCCCACAGCGAACGGCTGAGCAGGCAGGCGAATGCGGCAAGTCCGATAACCGCCGCGGTCGCCTCGCCGTAGAAACTCGATATCGGTTCGCGGAAGTTGGGGCTGAGGAATGGCAGCACCCAGGCCAGCCCGACGAGCACCAGGGCAAGCCTGGCAGCGAACGGAGCAGCGGCGCCGGTGTACGAATTGGTCAGGTCTGGCCCTTCCCAAGCAAATATGCCGCAAAGAAGGCTTTGTTGCCCGCAATGCGCGGCGACGGTTGCCACGACCGGCGCGACACGCGCCCAAGCCGATACTACAATTCTAACTTCGAAGCGCAGGCTTCCGTGCGCGGATATTTCAAGTTCAATTGCACCGGATGAAAAAAATCGTTCTGCTCCGCCACGGCGAAAGCGTGTGGAACATGGAAAACCGCTTTACCGGCTGGAACGATGTGGACCTGTCGGACAAGGGCCTGGTCGAGGCACGCGAGGCCGGCCGGCTGCTCAAGGAGGCCGGGTTCGGTTTCGACCTCGCACTGGGCTCCGTGCTCAAGCGCGCCATCCGCACCATGTGGATTGTCCTCGACGAGCTGGACCTGATGTGGATCCCCCAGCAGCTCTCCTGGCGGCTCAATGAGCGTCACTACGGCGCGCTGCAGGGGCTGAACAAGGCCGAGATGGCGGCACAGTACGGCGAAGACCAGATCCTGGTGTGGCGCCGCAGCTACGACGTCGCGCCGCCCCCGCTTGCGCGGAGCGATCCGCGCTACCCGGGCAACGACCCGCGCTATCGCGACATGAAGGAAAGCGACATTCCGCTCAGCGAATGCCTCAAGGACACGGTGGCGCGTTTCCTGCCGTACTGGAACGATGTGATCGCCCCGCAGGTCCAAGCCGGCAAGCGCGTGATCGTGGTTGCGCATGGCAACACCATCCGCGCTCTGGTGAAGTACCTCGACAACGTGTCGGAGAAAGACATCGTGGCGCTGAACATTCCGACCGGCATTCCGCTGGTGTACGAGCTCGACGATCACCTGAAGCCGCTCTCCAGTTACTACCTCGGCGACCAGGAGAAGGCGAAGCAGGCAGCCGCCGCAGTGGCCGCCCAGGCGCGCGCCGGAACCTGAGCCTGGAGCGCGTGCAACGATCCGCATCATTCGCTTTTCTTGCTGCTGAAGCTGGCGCGGCGCTGCTGTTCGCGCTTGCGGTCTTTGCCGCTCCGGCACATGCCGCGCCCAAGGACGAGCTCCAGGAACTGCGCGGCCGCATCGGGGCGCTGCAGAAACAACTCGCGGAGTCCGAAGAGTCGAAGGCCGAGGCAGGCGACGCGCTGAGGGAATCCGAGCGGGCGATCAGCGAAACCAACCGCAAGCTCTTTCAACTTGCGGACCAGCGCCGCCACGTCAACGCCGCCCTGACAAAGTTGCGGTCGCGGGCGCGCACGGTCGAAGCCGATATCGCCACAGAGCAAGCCACGCTGAGCAAACTGCTTTACCAGCAGTACGTGACCGGCCAGTCGGACGCGATCAAGCTGGTGCTCAATCGCGAGGATCCCAACGAAATCGCGCGCCAACTGCACTACCTGGGCTACGTTTCCCGCGCCCGCGCCGAACTGCTGGCTAACCTCAGGTACAACCTCGCGAATCTCGAAAAGCTCGCCGGCGAAACCCGCGCCAAGAGCGCCGAATTGCGGGCGCTGCAGAATGAAGAGGCAAGCCAGAAACGCCGGCTGGAGAAGGAAAAGGCCGAGCGCCAGCGCATCTACGCCCAGGTTTCCAGCCAGATCGCCCAAAGCCGCAAGCAACTGTCAACGCTCAAGCGCGATGAGGAGCGCCTGACGCGCCTGATCGAGCGCCTGGCCAAGGAAGTCGCGCGCAAGAAACCGGGCAAGCGCATCACCAATCAGGCGCTGCCGAGCGCGGATTCGGGGTCCGGGCCGTTCCGCAAGCTCAAGGGCAAGTTGAGGCTGCCGGTACTTGGGGAACTCATGAACCGTTTCGGCAGCCAAAGGCAGGATAGCGGATTGTCCTGGAAGGGTTTGTTCATCTCTGCCGAACCGGGCCGGGAGGTCAAGGCCATAGCCGGCGGCCGGGTGGTCTATGCCGACTGGCTGCGGGGTTTCGGCAATCTCATGATCATGGATCACGGCGATGGCTACATGAGCCTGTACGGCAACAACGAAGCGTTGCTCAAACAGGTAGGCGACGAGACCAGGGCCGGCGACACCATTGCGGCCATCGGCAACAGCGGTGGCAACCCGGATTCGGGTTTATACTTCGAACTCAGATATCAGGGAAAACCCTTCGACCCGCTGCCCTGGGTGACATTGAGGTAAGTTCACGGGTAGGGGCAAGTCCCTGCGTACAAAGGAGTAAGCAAAGATGCATAGCAGATTTCGGCAGGTCGGCCTGATTGTTCTGGGTGCGATCCTCGGTGTGCTGATCAGCCTAAACTTCTCCGCCGTAGCGCAGAAGGCGGCGGGTCCCCTGCCGATCGAGGATTTGCGCGCGTTTACCGAAGTCTTCGGCCGGATCAAGAACGACTACGTCGAGCCGGTGGACGACAAGCGGCTCATTTCCGAGGCGATCAACGGCATGCTCTCCGGCCTCGACCCGCACTCGGCCTACCTGGACGCCGAGGCGTTCCGCGAACTGCAGGTGGGCACGCAGGGCGAGTTCGGCGGTCTCGGCATCGAAGTCGGCATGGAAGACGGCTTCGTGAAAGTGGTTGCCCCGATCGAGGATACCCCGGCATGGCGGGCGGGACTGAAGTCCGGCGACCTGATCATCAAGCTCGATGACACCAACGTGAAAGGCATGACGCTGAACGATGCGGTGAAGCGCATGCGCGGCAAGCCGGACACCCAGATCACGCTGACCTTCGTTCGCAAGGGCGATACCAAGCCGCGCGTGGTGACGCTGACCCGCTCGATCATCCAGATCCAGAGCGTCAAATCGAAACTGCTCGAGCCCGGCTACGCCTACTTCCGCGTCACCCAGTTCCAGGAGCACAGCGCCGAGACGCTGGCCAAGGCGATCGACAAGCATTTCAAGGAAAACCAGGGGCCGATGAAGGGCATCATCCTGGACCTGCGCAACGACCCCGGCGGTTTGCTCAACGGCGCGGTGGCGATTGCCGCGGCGTTTCTGCCCAGCGATGCGCTGGTGGTGTACACCGAAGGCCGCACCGAAGACGCCAAGATGAAGCTGTACGCGCGGCCCGAGTATTACCTGCGCGGCAGCAAGGACGACTATCTGAAGAAGCTGCCCAAGGAAGTGAAAACGCTGCCGATGGTGGTGCTGGTCAACAACGGCTCGGCTTCCGCTTCGGAGATCGTGGCGGGGGCGTTGCAGGATCATAAACGCGCGGTGGTGATGGGCACGCAGACCTTCGGCAAGGGTTCGGTGCAGACCATTCTGCCGCTCGGCAACGGCACCGCGATCAAGCTCACCACGGCGCGTTACTTCACGCCGAACGGACGCTCGATCCAGGCCAAGGGCATCACGCCCGACATCGTGGTGGAAGAGGCGACCGTGACCGAGGGTGAGGCCGCCATCAAGGTGCGTGAATCCGATCTGCAGCGCCACTTGTCCAACCCGGACGGCAGCGCCATCGAGAACAAGCAACCGGCGCCGCAGCCGCAGTCGGCTGCGCCAGTGCCGGCACCCAAGGCCGCTGAGAAAGCCGCCGACGACGGCCCGCCGGATATCGTGTCGAAGAGCGACTACCAGCTCAATCAGGCGCTTAATCTGTTGAAGGGCCTGCAGATCCTCAGCAAGAAATAAGTTTCCGTACGAAGCAACGATCGAATGGCAAGGCCCGCCCAGCGCGGGCCTTGCCGCGTTAAGATGGCCGCAGACTCCTTGCCCGCGATGGACGACAACCAGTTACTGCGTTACAGCCGCCACATTCTCCTGCCCGAGATCGGCATCGACGGGCAGGAGAAGCTGCTCGGCGCACACGCGCTGCTGATCGGCGCCGGCGGACTGGGTGCGCCGGTGTCGCTTTACCTTGCCGCCAGCGGCGTGGGCCGCATAACCATCTGCGACCACGACACTGTGGACCTCACCAACCTGCAGCGGCAGATCGTGCATTTCACCGAATCGATCGGCAGGAAAAAAGTCGATTCTGCGCGCGCCACGCTGGCCCGCATCAATCCCGAAGTCTCGATCGAGGCGATCGCCGAACGCGTCGCCGGCAAGCGGCTCGAGCAACTGGTGCAGTCCGCCGACGTCGTGATCGACGCGACCGACAACTTTGCCACCCGCCATGCGGTCAATCGCGCCTGCGTGAAGTTCGCAAAGCCGCTGGTGTCCGGTGCCGGCGTGCGTTTCGACGGGCAAATCGCGGTGTTCGATTTGCGCCGCCAGGACAGCCCCTGTTATCACTGCCTGTTCCCGGAAAACGGCGACGCGGAGGAAATGCGTTGCGCGGTGATGGGCGTATTCGCACCGCTCGTGGGCGTAATCGGTTCCATGCAGGCGGCGGAAGCGCTGAAACTGCTGATGGGAATCGGCCGCGATCTGACCGGGCGGCTGCTGCTGCTCGATGCGCTGACGATGGAATGGCGCAGCGTCAGGCTGAAGAAGGATTCCCAGTGCGCGGTCTGCGGCGGCGACACCGCCCAGCGCGACTCGGCGGCCGCCTGCGCCAG
>JBGQGT010000050.1:0-9992 GCA_041497595.1 Gammaproteobacteria bacterium | reverse complement strand
GTTTCCCGACGCAATCAGAAACTCGTCGATCTGCGGCTTTCCGGTCATCGACACCAGCAGGGCGTCCACATGCGGATCGGAAAAAATCCAGCGGAACGCCGCCTGCGAAAACGTCCCGCCCGGCTTTTCGAAGCGGCGCATGTCGTTGAGCCGCGCGCCCATCAGCGTCTTCATCGCCAGCACCCCCACGTCCTTGTTCTTGGCCTTGGCCAGCAGCCTGGGCAATTCGGGCTGGATCGACGACCAGTGGAAAGTGTGGCGCAACTTGTCGATGATGCTCGGATCCTGCGAGAAGTTGTAGGCAAGCAGAATGACGTCGGCGAGATCGTGATCGAGCGCATAGTCGATGCACTCGGCGAGATGGGTACCGTGGCCGGAAATCCCGCGGAATCGGATCTTGCCCTGGCGTTTGGCCAGGTCGGTGAACTCGCGCCACTCGTCGTTCTTCAGCCGGTCGATATCGTTCATCGAATGGTTGAAGTAGACGTCGACGTGGCCGGTGCCCAGGCGCCTGAGGCTGCCTTCCAGCGTCTTCATCATCTCATCGCGAGTATCGCTGGCCCCGGCCTTGGTCTTGGTCGACAGAACAACCTTGTCGCGCTTGCCCTGCAGGCCTTCGCCGATCGCCTCCTCCGACATGCCCCAGCGGTAGCTTTCCGCCGTGTCGAAATAGTTCACCCCGCGGTCGAAGGCGTAGCGCACCAGGGCTGGGTCGGAGGAACTGGATGCGCCGAAGGAAATGTCCGAGACCTTCAGTTCTGTGCGGCCGAGGCGGACGTAACGGCGGATGCTGACCTCGGCAGGCGTGGCGGTGGTTTCGCCGATTGCCATGCCGAGTGCAGCGCCGGTTCCGATGCGCAGGAAGTCGCGTCGA
The DNA here is from genome assembly GCA_041497595.1 of Gammaproteobacteria bacterium. Classification (GTDB taxonomy): domain Bacteria; phylum Pseudomonadota; class Gammaproteobacteria; order Burkholderiales; family JACQAP01; genus JACQAP01. The sequence goes on along the minus strand of JBGQGT010000050.1, from coordinate 9,118 downwards.
TCGACCAAGTTTGAAATCCTCCAAGGATCATTCGCCGCGGAACAAGATACCGGCAAACCGGGTGACTGTCATTCTGCAGCCGCATCACGACAGCCTGCATGGGTATCAGCCGGTCGCCAGTGCTGCCTTGCCTGTGCCTATTACGTCTATCAGGACGCCATAAAGCAACCTCGCTGTACCATGACCAGCCACCCGTACTGGTGGGCAATTTTCGCCTTGCACGGAGGGGTCTGGACCGCGCTTCCATATCGGGTCATGCGGCACTCGACCCTGGTCAAGTCGCGCGACGAGTGATCAGGCTTCAAAGGCTTTCTTGTTGCGGACTCGGGGCCTGAAGTTCGTTTCCTTCCCGATCCTGTTTGAATTTCCCGCTAGGCGGTTCGGACTTCCGTGAGCCCGAGTTCGCGCATCATCGCTTCGCGCATCGCGAATTTCTGCGCCTTGCCGGTAACGGTTTTCGGCAGCTCCTTCACGAATCGTACGTAGCGTGGAATCTTGTAGTGGGCGATCTGTCCGCGGCAGAATTCCCGGATCTCGTCTTCTGTTGCGGTTGCGCCGGCCTTGAGCACGATCCAGGCGCAGACCTCTTCGCCGAGCTTTGGATCGGGAACGCCGAAAACCTGGCCTTCCAGCACTTTCGGGTGCCGGTAGAGGTATTCCTCGATCTCGCGCGGGAACACGTTCTCGCCGCCGCGGATCAGCATGTCCTTGACGCGCCCGACGATGTTGCAATAGCCGTCGGCGTCCAGCGTGGCAAGGTCTCCGCTGTGCATCCAGCCGGCGGCGTCGACCGACTCGCGGGTCGCCTCCGGATCGTCCCAGTAGCCGAGCATCACCGCGTAGCCACGCGTGCACAGCTCGCCGCGCTTGCCCACGGGAACGGTGCGGCCGTGTTCATCGACGATCTTGACCTCGAGGTGCGGAAGGACCCGGCCCACGGTGGACACGCGCCGCTCGAATGGATCGTCCGGCGCGCTCTGAAACGAGACCGGACTGGTTTCGGTCATGCCGTAGGCGATGGTGACTTCGCTCATGTGCATGTCGGCGATCACGCGCCGCATGGTTTCGACCGGACAGGGCGCGCCCGCCATGATGCCGGTCCTGAGCGAGGAGAGATCGTACTTGGGAAACTCGGGATGGCCGAGCTGGGCGATGAACATCGCGGGCACGCCGTGCAGCGCCGTGCAACGAAAATCCTCCACTGCCTGCAGCGTTTCTGCGGCGTCGAAGCTCGCGCCCGGAAAAACCATGGTGGCACCGGTTGCAGTGCAGGCCAGCACGCCGAGCACCATGCCGAAGCAGTGGTACAGCGGAACCGGAATGCACAACCGGTCCTTCTCGGTGAGCCGCATCGCGCTGGCGCTGAGCCGCGCGTTGTTGACGATGTTCCGGCTGGACAGCGTCGCGCCTTTCGGGAGTCCCGTCGTACCGCTGGTGAACTGGATGTTGATGGGATCGTCCGGATCGAGTGCGCCGCCGAGCGCGGACAGGCGGTTGCGGTGCGCGGGTCCGGCGAGCGCAGTGAGCTGCTTGAAGGACAGCATCCCCATTGGACGCGGTCCGTCGCCGATCAACACTGCGTGTTCCAGAAACGGTAACCGGGCCATATGCAACGGCTGCATTGCGGATGCCGCTTCGATTTCCGGCGCGAGCGATTTCAGAATCGCCACATAGTCGCTCGACTTCAGTTCTGCGGCCATGATCAGGACGCGGCATTGCGTCTTCTGCAGCGCGTGTTCCAGCTCGACGCTACGATACGCGGGATTGATGTTGACCAGGATTGCGCCGATGCGCGCGGTGCCGAGCTGCGCGAGCAGCCATTCCACGCAGTTCGGCGCCCAGATGCCGACGCGGTCGCCGCGGGTGACGCCGAGGGCCAGCAGTCCGGCGGCCACGTCGTCCGAGCGGCGCTTGAGCGTGTGCCACGACAGATGCTCCCGGGTCGGCGCAAAGATGACCGCGTCGCCCGCGCCATGGCGTGCAACTGCGCGGTCGAGGAGCGCGGCAACGGTCATGAACTTCAGCGGCTCACCGGTTGCGCCGGCAACGCAGGACAGGCCGCCGAGCGGCCGGCGCGAATCCTCGCTTGCGGATGACTTCAGCCAGTCGGAGGCAAACGGGTTGGCGCCCATGCTTGCTATCAGAATGTGCGCCAGTCGCCCAGTTGCTCGAAGGCGTGCGCCGCGCGATAGATGGTCGACTCGTTGTAGTGCTTTCCGGTCAGCATCATGCCGATGGGCAGTCCCTGGCTCATGCCGCACGGGATGCTCATGGCCGGATGCCCGGTGACGTCGAACGGGCAGGTGTTGGGCAGCATCTCGAAACCGCGCTGGCAATACAGCGCCAGCGGCGCGTTCTGGTCGGGAAGCGGCGTTGCCTTCATCGGCAGCGTCGGCATGAGCAGCAGGTCGTAGCGGTTGAGCGCGTCGTCGTAAGCCTGGCGCAGGGCCCGCGAAAGATTCTGCGCTTTGGCGTAGAAGTGGCCGCGGTAGTAGCGCACGAAATATTCGCCGATCAGCATCGAGATCTTGAGCGTGCGCGAAAGTTCGTTGGCGCGCGCGCGCCAGTTGGCGTGCGCATCGAGCAGGCTCGTGGTGTACATGCCCTTCCAATTGAAGCCCATGCCATTGCCGTGCATCATTTGCATCTGCAAGCCTTCGAGGGCGATGGCGCTCCAGATCGCGATGCCGTCGAAGTGCATCGGGATCGATACTTCTTCAACGGTCGCGCCCAGCGCGCGCAGGCGCTCTGCGCCCTGGCGCACCTTCTGATCCACGTCCGGCTCGCTCACCGCGTGGCCGAAGCCTTCGGTGACAACGGCAATGCGCATACCGGCGACCCCGCGGCCCAGTGCGGCTGTGTACTTGTCCACGCGCACGTCGTACTGCCGCGGATCCAGTCCGTCGGCTCCGGCGACCACTTCCAGCAGCAGTGCGTTGTTCGCCACGGTCGCGGTCATCGGCCCGGTGTGGTCGATGGTGGCCTCGATCGGCATGACGCCGGTGTAGGGAACCAGCCCGTGAGTCGGCTTCATGCCGTAGCAGCCGCACCAGCACGAAGGCATACGGATCGATCCGCCCTGGTCTCCTCCCATTGCCATTTCCACTTCGCCGGCGCCGACCAATGCGCCGCATCCGGACGACGATCCACCGGCGGCGTAGCCATGTTTGTAGGGATTGTGTACCGGACCGAGTGCGGACGTATGGCTGCCGCCGGAAAGGCAGAAGTATTCGCAGTGCGCCTTGCCGACGATGGTGCCGCCGGCATCGAGGATGCGCGTGACGATGGTCGCATCGACATCGGGAACATAACCTTCCAGCGTCGAGGCGCCGTTCATCATCGGCACGCCGGCGAGGCAGATGTTGTCCTTGAGCACGACGCGCTTGCCGGCGAGAGGTCCATAGGGTGCGCCGCGCACCTCGCTCTTCACCGCCCATGCATTGAGTGGATTCTCCGCGGCGCCCGGACGATAACCCGGCGTGCGCGGATAACGCACCGGCGGCAGGTTGTCCGGAAGCTGCTGCAGCCTGTCGTAGGCCTGCATCGTGCCTTCCATGACTTCCATGTACTCCGTGATCTCGCGGTCGGACATGCTCATGTGCAGCGAAGTCACGATCTCCTTCATTTGATCGTGCGTCGGACGCTTTACTCTGGACATAGATACTCCTGCTTGCGGGGCGCTTGCGCCGGTCGGTGGTTTGCTTTTCGAAACGGGTTCGATGTGTTGTGGTGCGGTGGGCGAAACCGGATGCGGAGCGGGCGCCGGCTGCGGCCGTACGCTGCTGCGTGGAACCTGCGCTGCGGGTTCCGGGCGTGCAGTGGGCTCCGGGCGTGCCGTCGTCTGGGTACCGCGTGTCACGCGCACCGAACCCAGCCCGAGCGCTTCCACCAGCGCGCTGCCCGCGCCCATCTCGTGGGCGCTGAACTCGCGCTGGACGCGCCCGCGTTCGAGCACCGCTATTTGCGTAGCGACATCGAGCACCAGATCGAGGTTCTGCTCGACGATGACGATCGCAAGCTTGGCATCCTTGCGCAGCCTCGACAGCAGTTGACCGATCTCGTGGACGATTGACGGCTGCACGCCTTCCGATGGCTCGTCGAGCAGTACGATCCAGGGATTCGGGATCAGCGCCCGAGCGATCGCAAGAATCTGTTGCTCGCCTCCCGACAGCGCGCCACCGCGGCGGTCGAGCAGCGGCGTCAGGCGCGGAAACAACGAAAGGCAGCGGTCGACTGCCTCCTGCTCGGATTCGTGCGAGTCGCCGGTCCACGCCAGCCGCAGATTGTCCAGGGTGCTCAATCCGGGCAGGATTCCGCGTCCCTGGGGCACATAAGCGAGTCCGCGGCGGCTGCGCATGTGCGCCGGTTCGCGGGTCACGTCGGCGCCGTCCAGCACGATGCGTCCCCCGGTGGCGGGAAGCAGCCCGACGATCGTCTTGAGCAGCGTGGTCTTGCCCATGCCGTTGTGGCCGACGATACCGAGGGCCTCGCCTTCGTGAAGACCCAGACTTACGCCGTGCAGAACCGGAATGCGGCCGTAGCCGGAGCGCAGGTCGTGAACTTCCAGCAGCATCCGCACGCCGGCTTCAGACGTCGCGCCTTCGCGAGACGGATTTCCGCCTGTGTCTTCGACAGAGGCGTATGCGGTGCTCATGCGGCCCGGTTCCCGACGTAGACCTCGCGCACGACCGGGTCGTCGAGAACGCTGTTTGCCGGACCTTCCACCAGGATCGCGCCCTGGTGGAATACGGTCACGCGCGATCCCAGCATGCGCACGAATTCCATGTCGTGGTCGACAACGATGACCGATGCGGTCTGGTTGATGTGCCGGATGACGCCTACCAGCCGTTCGACTTCATTCCCGGTCATGCCCGCGGACGGCTCGTCGAGCAGCACCAGCCATGGACGCTGCACCAGCACGATGCCGATCTCGACCATCTGCCTCTCGCCGTGCGAAAGTTCGCCCACCAGGCGCCGCAGCTGTTCGCCCAGTTGCAGTTCGGCGGTGATCTCCTCGACCGCGCCCCCCGCGCCCGCCCAGCCATGCACGCGCCGCGCCGAAAGCCACAGGTTCTCCTCAACCGTCAGGCCGTTCATCACCGAAGGCACCTGGGTCTTGATCCCCGCGCCGAGCCTCACGATCTCATGCGTATTCCATCCGGTGACATCGGCGCCGCGGATGAACACGCGTCCGTTCTCGGGCCGAAGCGCGTACTGGCCGGTAATGCACTTGAAGAACGTGCTCTTGCCGGCGCCGTTGGGACCGATCAGACAGCGCAGTTCGCGTTCGCGCAGCGAAAAGTTGACCGCATCCACCGCCGTGACGCCGCCGAAGCGCATGGTCAGCTCCTGGGTTTCCACGACGCTGCTCATGTGCGCTCCCGGTTCGAGGCGCCGAGCGTGCGCCGCGCGCCTTGTCCGTTTCCTGACCAGCTGCGCGCGCGCCGTCCCGCAGCTGCCCACACGCTCTGCAGCGCCGGCACTATACCGCGCGGAATGCCGAGCACCACGATGATGAGCACGGCGCCGAGGATCAGCGAATTGTCGATGAGCGTCTGTTCGCCGAGCAGGAGCTTCACGTAACCGAGCGATATCGCACCCAGGATCGGGCCGATCAGCGTGCCGAGTCCGCCGGCGATCACCCAGATCAGCACTTCCGCCGCCTGCCCGAGGCTGAACGCGCGCGGGGTGACGATCTCCGCCCAGTTGGCGAACAGGCAGCCTGCGAGGCCCGCCATCGCCGCGCACACGGTGAATATCGCGGTCTTGAAAGCGGCAACGTTGTAGCCCATCAACTCGCAGCGCGCCTCGTTCTCGCGAATGCCGACCAGTACCCGCCCGAAGGAGCGCGCCAGTATCCAGCGGCAGATGAGGTAGCAGATCAACAGCGCCGCGGCGCACACGTAGTAGGTCGGCAAGCCGAACAGCGATATCTCGGGATAGCCGGGCACATTCAGGGTATGGAATCCGGGCATGCCGTTGAAGCCGCCGAGCCGCGCGTCGCCGATCACGTAGGCGTCGCCGGCGGTGGCACTCATGAACTTGAACAGGATGAGGGTGACGAGCAGCGTGATCACACCCATGTACACGTCGCTGATGCGTCCGTAGAACATCATCGCCCCGACCACGGCCGCGACGGCGGCCGGCACCAGCATGGACAAGATCAGCGGAACGGTGCTTTCGCCGATGTTGATGACGGCCACCGCATAGGTGTACGCGCCGAGGCCGAAATACGCGGAGTGCCCGAAACTGAGCAGGCCCGCATAGCCCCACATCATCCCGAGCGACAACGCGAACAGCGCCCAGATCAGCAGCACGCTGGGTGTGTGCGTGTCCGTTACCAGTGGCAGCAGCAGCAGGATCGCCGTTGCCAGCAGGAACCAGCCCCAGCGAACGTGCCCGACGGACGGCCACGCCCTCATGTCCCGTCCCGGAAAAATCGTCCGGTAATGCCGTTTGGCATCAGGCGCAGAAGGATGATCGCCAGTACCAGCATGGCGATCTCGCCGATCACGGGATGGGAGGCGAAGGAGACCAGCTGGTTGACGGTGCCGAGGATGACTGCGCTGGATAGCGTGCCCGAAATGACCGCTGCGCCGCCGGTGATCACGGTGATGAAAGCCTTGGCGATGTAGGCGCCACCCGATGAAGGCAGCAGCCCGGTGAGAGGCGCCAGCACTCCGCCGGCCAGGCCGGAAAGTGCCGCGCCCGCGGAGAACGTGTACATGTAGACCTTGCGCGGATCATAGCCGAGCGAAGACACCACGTCCGCACCCTGCATCGCGCCGCGCGCAATCAGGCCGGCGCGCGTGAACCGGAGCACCGCCCACATCGCAACCACCAGCGCCACGGTAACGAGGATGATGAAGAGGTTGTATCCGCCCATCTGATACTCGCCGAGCTGGTAGCCGGTAATGGGCGCCGGCACGCTTACCGCGGTGTTGCCGAAGATGAGGGTCACCAGGCCTATCAGCAGCAGGCTCAGCCCCCAGGTGGCCAGCATGGTGTCGATCATGCGGCCGTAGAGAAAACGGATGATCACGCGCTCGACGATCAGGCCGACGAGGCCCACTACCACCGGCGCTACCAGCAGCATGGCGAAATAGATATTGATCCCGCTGTTGTAGCAGGCGATGGTGGTGTAGCCGCCCAGCATCACGAACTCGCCGTGCGCCAGGTTGATCACCCGCATCATCCCGAAGACGATCGCGAGCCCGGCGCTGGTCAGCGCCAGGAACGCGATCATGTACAGGATTTCGAGCGTGACGACGCCCGCGTAGTCCATCCGCTCAGATGTTGACTTCGAACTGCTTGTTCTCGTTCGGGTTCTTCTGCAGGTCGCAATAGCGGGCCGTATCCGAGGGCGGCTGCTGTTTCACCGTCTCGAGAATGGTGAGCTTCTGGTTCTTGACTTCCATCACGTGGATATCGAGCGACGCGTGGTGGGTCTTCGCATCGATTTTCACGATGCCCGCCGGTCCTTCGATAGAAACGCCGGACTCGATCGCCTTGAGCATCGCTGCCCGCTCGAGCGAGCCCGCCTTGCGCACGCACTCGGCCCACAGCTTGATGCCGTGGTACTGCGATACCGCGATCTCGTGCACGATCTTGGTGTCGCCGAACTTCTTCTGCCAGGCCGCGAGAAACTGCTTGTTCGCCGGCAGCGGAGATTCCTGGCTGTAGTTTCCGGCGATCAATATGCCGTCGCCTTCCGCCGGGGAAAGTGCAAGGTGCTCGTTGCCCACGCCGAACGTCGTCGAGGCGAGCGGAATCTTCTTGTTCATCCCGGACGCCGCCCACTGCCGGAAAAATGACATGTGCGCGCCGCCGACCAGCGCCGCGCATACCCAGTTCGGTTTCTCCTGCTGGATCTTGGCGATGGTCGATCCGAAATCGGCGACGTCGAGCGGGAAAAATTCCGTCTTCGCCACGGTGCCTTTGCGCTGACCCACGTAGTACGAAATCCACTTGGCGGTGATCTGGCCGTAGTTGTAGTCGGCCGCCAGGACGTAGACCTTGTTGCCCCACTTCTTCATGGCGCGCTCCACGATCGGTTCCACCGCCTGCGCCGGGGTTGTGCCCGTGACCACGGTGTTGCGGTCGCATACGCCGCCTTCGTAAAGAACGTTGTAGAAATAGAGTGTGTTGCTGCGCCTGAAGGTCTGGCGGATGGCCTCGCGCGAGGCTGAGGTGATGCCGCCGTGCACCACGTCGACCTTGTCCTGGCGCACCAGCTGCTGCGCATACTTGGTGTACAGGGCGATGTCCGATTGCGAGTCGTACTGGATCAGCTTGATCTTGCGCCGGAGCAATCCGCCCGCCTCATTGATCTCGTCGACCGCGAGCCGGGTGGCCAGCACCATCGGCTTGCCGTAGATATCGAGGTTGCCGGAGTTGTCGAGTATGGACCCGAGCTTGATGTCCTTGTCCGCCGAGAACGCCACTGTCGGCAGGCTGCCCGCGACCGTGGCAGCGCCTGCCGCCTGTAAAAAATCGCGCCGTGTGAATTTCATGTCAGTTTCTCCCCCGTCAGGATGAATGTGGATGTTCAGGACTTCTTCTTGTCTTGCTGCTCCGTTCCCGGCGTTTTCGGCAGAGCGGATGAAAAGTCGTAGCCGATGGATTCGCCGATGCTCTTGAGGGCAGGCAGTTGCAGGGCCATGCCGAGAATGCTGTCCATTACCTGGTTGATGGGCGGACGGGCACTGCCGTCCGCGCTGCCGCCGGCGGTTCCCGGAGCGCCGCCGAGCCCGGTGACCTGGTGGATGCGGATGCTCTCGATCTTCTCGACGGGTTTCATCATCTGTGCGAGGATCTCCGGCAGCTTGTCGAGCCGGTAACGCTCCAATTCCAGTTTCATCAGATTGTCGCTGCGAGTGTTCTCGGCGGCGAGCCGCGCCTTGTTTCCCTCCGACTCCGCCAGCAGCCGCAGGCGCTCGGCTTCGGCACGGGTGCGAACCGCCTGAGAGTCGGCCTGGGCGCGTTTGATCACGACACCGGCCTCGGTTTCGGCCTTTGCGGCCTCGACCTCGCCCTCTTCCTGCACGCGCTTGAGGGAAATCTCCCGCGAGCGGTCTGCTATTGCGCGTTCGCGCTCGGTCTGGACATGCTCCTGCGC
>JBGQGT010000049.1:0-10072 GCA_041497595.1 Gammaproteobacteria bacterium | reverse complement strand
GGACCGCCCACCACGGCGGCGGTGCGTTTTCCGGCAAGGATCCGTCCAAGGTCGATCGCTCCGCAGCCTATGCGGCGCGCTACGTCGCCAAGAACATCGTGATGGCAGGGCTTGCCAGCAAGTGCGAAGTGCAAGTGTCCTACGCGATCGGCGTGGCGAAACCTACCAGCGTGATGGTCACCACCTTCGGCACCGGAAAAATTTCCGACGAGAGGATCGGCCAATTGATCGACAAGCATTTCGACCTGCGTCCCAGAGCGATCATCCAGATGCTCGACCTGCTGCGCCCGATCTACGAAAAGACCGCGGCCTACGGCCACTTCGGCCGCGACGAGCCGGAATTTACTTGGGAGAATTTGGACAAGGTCGAAGCGCTCAAAGCCGATGCCGGTATTAGAGCGTCGGCCGTGGCTTGAGTAAGCGGCGCCTATCCGTGTTTCAGTGAAGACTCATATGCGTAGCATGTGATGTCGGAACTAAAACCTGGACAAAGTGGAAGCCCTGAAAGCGGATGCGGGGCTGAAACAGACTGCAGCGGCCTGACAGGCCGCTTTTCAGGGAGCCCCTGCCGGCCTATAATTCGCCCTTGCTGAGGAGCGTTGCGACCCGCCCCGCGAGGACAGGCCAGGCTCAGCAGGGAAATAACGGCGCTCACAAACCTTTGATTGGTTTGGAGCGCCGTTGTCATTTCGGCGCTCCGTTTTGACTGGGAGAGTGTCGATGTCTGCCGTTCCGAATTCCATGAAATCAGCAGATTTCCACGTTGCCGACCTGTCGCTCGCCGGCTGGGGCCGCAAGGAAATCCGCATCGCCGAAACCGAGATGCCAGGTCTGATGGCGATCCGCGAGGAGTACGCCTCGACCCAGCCGCTGCGCGGCGCGCGCATCACCGGCTCGCTGCACATGACCATCCAGACCGCGGTGCTGATCGAGACGCTGCAGGCGCTCGGTGCCCGGGTGCGCTGGGCCTCGTGCAACATCTACTCTACCCAGGATCACGCGGCCGCGGCCATCGCCGTCACCGGCACGCCTGTGTTTGCCTACAAGGGCGAATCGTTGGCGGAATACTGGGACTACACCCACCGCATTTTCGAATGGCCGGACGGCGGTTTCTCGAACATGATCCTCGACGATGGCGGCGACGCGACGCTGCTTCTGCACCTGGGTACCCGCGCCGAGACCGATTCATCGGTGCTAAAGAATCCAGGCAGCGAGGAAGAGACTTTCCTGTTCGCCGCCATCAAGACCAGGCTCGCCCGGGACCCGAAGTGGTATTCCACGCGGCTCGCACACATCAAGGGCGTGACCGAGGAGACCACCACGGGCGTCAAGCGCCTGTACCAGATGGCCAAGGACGGGCTGCTCAAGTTCCCGGCGATCAATGTCAACGACGCGGTCACGAAGTCCAAGTTCGACAATCTCTACGGCTGCCGGGAATCGCTGGTTGACGGCATCAAGCGCGCCACCGACGTCATGATCGCCGGCAAGATCGCGGTGGTCGCGGGCTACGGCGACGTGGGCAAGGGCTCGGCGCAGGCGTTGCGCGCGCTTTCGGCGCAGGTGTGGGTGACGGAAATCGACCCGATCTGCGCGCTGCAGGCGGCGATGGAAGGCTATCGCGTGGTGACCATGGACTATGCCGCCGACAAGGCCGACATGTTCGTCACCGCCACCGGCAATTTCCACGTGATCACCCATGATCACATGAAGAAAATGAAGAATCAGGCGATCGTCTGCAACATCGGCCATTTCGACAACGAAATCGATGTTGCCGCTCTGAAGAAGTACACCTGGGAGAACATCAAGCCGCAGGTGGACCACGTCATTTTCCCGGACGGCAAACGCATCATCCTGCTGGCCGAGGGGCGGCTGGTAAATCTCGGCTGCGCCACCGGGCATCCGAGCTACGTGATGTCCTCGTCGTTTGCGAACCAGACCATCGCGCAGATCGAGCTGTTCAACAATCCCGACAAGTACCCCGTGGGCGTGTACGTCCTGCCCAAGCACCTCGACGAGAAAGTCGCGCGGCTGCAACTGCGCAAACTGGCGGCGCAACTCACCGAACTGACCGACGCGCAAGCGCGCTATATCGGCGTCAAGAAGGAAGGCCCGTACAAGCCGGAGCACTATCGTTACTGAGCGGCGCGGCCGCTCTGTAACTAGTGACAGGTGACAAGTGACAAGTGACAAGAGGGAAAATGGCAACGCGCGACCCGCGTCGCCACCACGATCTCATCGCATGGCAACGTGCGGTCGATCTGGTCAAAGCGGTCTACGAAATCACAGAGACCTTGCCAGACTCTGAGCGATTCGGTCTGGTTTCGCAGATGCGTCGGGCAGCCGTCTCTATTCCGTCGAACATCGCAGAAGGCGCGGCGCGCCACAGCAGTAAGGAGTTCCTGCAAGGCTTGTACATTGCCAGAGGCTCTCTTGCAGAGATCGAGACACAACTGGTCTTGTGCCGCGAGCTTGGGTTCGTCAAAGATGTGTCGGCGCTGGATCAGTTGATCTCGGAGCTTTTCGGCATTCTGAGCGGATTGATTCGATCACTCCAGGCCCGGGGAAAGTAATACGCCACATTAACCGTATCGTCACTCGTCACCTGTCACTCGTCACTCCCCACATGTCACTCGTCACTCGTCACCCGTCACCGACTTTTAGTTTTGAATTCTTTCCGCCAAGAACGCCGGAGGGAAAGGAAAAGCTGCGCGCCACGTGGCAGCAGCTAGCGAAGCTCAAGCCGCGCTTTTTCTCGGTGACCTTCGGCGCCGGAGGTTCCACCCAGCAGGGCACGCTCGAAACCGTGCTGGAGATCCGCGCGGCGGGGCAGGACGCGGCGCCGCACCTGTCCTGCGTTGCCTCGAGCAAAGCGGAAATCGCCGCAGTCCTGTCGCGCTACAAGGAAAACGGCATCCGCCACGTCGTGGCACTGCGCGGCGACCTGCCCTCGGGCATCGCCTCCAGCGGCGAGCTGAGGTACGCCAATGAATTGGTGGCTTTCATTCGCGAGACCACCGGTGACTGGTTCCAGATCGAAGTGGCCTGCTACCCCGAGTACCACCCGCAGACGCTTAACGCCGCCGACGAGGTGAAGAACTTCAAGCGCAAGGTGGACGCCGGCGCAAACTCGGCGATCACGCAGTACTTCTACAATGTCGACGCCTATTTCCATCTTGTCGACGAATGCGGCGCCGCGGGCATCACTGTCCCCATCGTTCCGGGCATCATGCCGATCAGAAATTTTCTGCAACTGGCGAGATTTTCCGACGCCTGCGGCGCGGAGATCCCACGCTGGATGCGCATCAAGCTCGAGAGTTTCCGTGACGATGCCGCCTCGATCCGCGCCTTCGGCCTGGATGTGGTGACGGCGTTATGCGAGAAGCTGCTCGCCGCCGGCGCGCCGGGGTTGCACTTCTACACGTTGAACCAGGCCGGCGCGACTACCACCATCTGGCAGCGCCTGGGACTGTAAAAGCAGGTGAAAGGTGAAAGCTTAAAGGGGAAAGCGAAGTTCAGAAACAGCAGAAGCCAAGGCAACGGCGGTTCTTCGCTTCTCTCCTTTTACCTATGACCTTTAACCTTTTCCCTGTCTTTTTTTGTAGACTGCGCCGGTGTCCCGATTGCCCGCCAAACCTCTCGTCATGGTGCTTGTCGCATTCATTGCGGCGACGCTGCTCGAGTTCTTCTGGCTCAACGGGCTGCGTACGCTGGAGGCGCGCATCTCCGACCTGTTTGTCGCCGCCCAGGCGAGGAACATCAGGCAGGACCCCGATATTGCCGTCATCGCCGCCGATGAAGACAGCCTGGCGCGCATGGCCGACTACGCCGGGCGCTGGCCGTGGCCGCGCTCGGTCCATGGAGAGCTGGTGCAAGGCATCGCGGCGCAGAAACCGCGGGCGATCGTTTTCGACATCATGTTCTTCGAGCCGGACATCTACCGGCTGGATGCGGACGAGCTGTTCAACAAAGCGGTTTCGCGGCTGAAGAACCTGTACTTTCCCACCGGGCGGCAGGATCCCGCGGCAGACGCCTATGGGGTGCCGATCGCGGAAATACAGGAAGCGCTGGGCGCGTTCGCAACCAAAGGCGCCGAACGTAACGCCACGCTGAACATCGGCCTGCCAAAGGCGCTCGCGCCGGAAAACCGGCGGCTCGGAACGATAGATTTCCGCGCCGATGCGGACGGAATCGGCCGCCGCTATTTCGTCTACCAGGATGCGTACGGCTGGAAAATTCCCTCGCTTCCCGCAAGGGTGGTGCAGGACCTCGGACTGGCGGTGCCCGACGTCGAGTCGATCCTGCTGAGCTGGCCGGGCGGCGCAAAGGCTAGGGAGCACGTCTCGTACGCCGACCTGTACGTCGATTTCAACAGCCAGAAACGCAAGCGCGATCCCCGGGAATTCACCGACAAGATCGTGGTGATCGGCGTCACGGCCAGCGGGCTGCACGATATCCGGCCCACGCCGGTGAATATCCGCGCCGGCGGGGTCGATATCCTCGCCACCGCGATCGACAACCTTAAGAACGCCAACTATCTTCGCGAAGCTCCGGCGTACTGGCCGGCCGCCGCAGCATTGCTGCTGTTGGGCCTGTTGTTCGCGGCATTCACGCTGCGCGTGAACACTATCCGGATCGGCGCCGGTCTTGGCGGTGCCACGGTAGTGTTGCTGGTGGGACAGTATGTCGCCGTCGGAAAACTGCTGCTGGTGCCGATGCTGCGGCCGCTTATTATCGGTTGGGCGTTCTTTTTCGCGGCCGCCCTGCGCGAGTACCTGCGCGAACGGCGCGAGCGCGAGCAAGTTGTCCGGGAGTTCTCGCGCTTCGTGAATCCCCACGTAGTCAATGAACTGATCGCGCACGGCGGGCTTTCCCGCGAAGGCGAGAGCCGGCAGGTGACGCTGCTGTTCTCGGACATCCGCGGCTTTACCACGACGTCGGAAAACCGTTCCCCGCAGGAAGTGGTGAGCCTTCTGAACCGTTACTTCAGCCGCCAGGTCGAGGTCATCTTCCGCCACGACGGCGCGCTCGACAAATTCATCGGCGACGCCATCATGGCGATCTGGGGAGCGCCGCTGGACGACGCCAGGCATGCCGAGCACGCGGTCGGCTGTGCGCTTGACATGGCCGATGTGCTCGACGCGTTCAAGAAGGAACTTGGCGCCGCCGGCGAGGATTTCGACGCGGGCATCGGCATCCATTCCGGGCCGGCGCTGGTCGGCCTGATCGGCTCGAAGCAGCGGCGCGAATACACCGCAATCGGCGATACCGTGAACCTCGCCGGCCGGATCGAGGGTTCGACCAAAGGCGTGGCGCGCATCCTCGTATCCGAGGATACGATGCGACTGTGCGGCGAGGCTTTTGACTTTATTCCACGCGGACTCTATAAAATGAAAGGCAGGGCACAGGAGGTCGAGTTGTTCGAGCCGAAGAGAAAGTACGAGGGGAAATCCGCGTGAATTGCCGGGCATGGCTGGTCGCCGCACTCGTTTTGTTCCTTCCCGCGGCATACGCCGTGGAAAGCGGCTATACCGTCAAGCCTACCGAGCTGAAGGACAAGCCCTTCCTCGACGCGGCAACGGTGGTCACGCTTCCCGAAAAAACCCAGGTCGAAATCGTCATCAAGGGCATGATGAAGCAGCTGCGCAACGAAGCCGAATTCGCCGGCGTGCTTGGCCACGAGGTCGCTCACGTGACGCAGAAGCATCACCTCAAGGCATTGCGCAAAGCCGCGGTGGTGAATCTGCTGAGCGCCGGTGCGGCCGCCGCAACCGCGGATAGCCGGCATGCCGAACTGGTGCAGAAACTGTCGGGACCGACCAAGGAGCTTTACGCACGCGGCCTCGACAAGGCCGACGAGTTCGAGGCCGACCGCATTGGAGTGTTGTTGTCCACGCGCGCCGGCTATGACCCCTGCGGTTTGCCGGCGGTGTTGACCACGCTTGCCAGCGCCGATCCGAAGCTCCAGCACACCTCCCGGTAACCGCGCCGGCGTCGAAGACACGGCCCTGAGACCGGATCCGCGATCATGTCAGGCAAAAGCGCGCTGCTCGCGGGTGCAACGGGACTGGTCGGCGGCTATGTCCTGAGACGCCTGCTCGTCCACTCTCGTTACTCGCGCGTGGAAATTCTGGTGCGTCGCGAGTCGCCGATCCGTGACCCGAAGCTCACCCAGCGCATCGTGGATTTCGCACGTCTGGACGCCGACGTACTGGGGATTGCGCCCGACGAGGTATTCTGCTGCCTCGGCACCACGATCGGAAAAGCCGGCTCCGAGGAAGCGTTCCGGCGCGTGGATTACGACTATCCGCTGGCGCTGGCGCGGCTTGCCAAAGGGGTTGGCGCCGACAAATTCCTGATGGTGTCGGCGCTTGGCGCCGATCCGAAGTCTGCGGTGTTCTACAACCGCGTGAAAGGCGAGGTGGAGCAGGCGATCGCTGCAATCGGTTTGCCGGCAGCGTACTTCTTCAGGCCCTCGCTTCTATTGGGCCCGCGCGCTGAGAGCCGGCCCGGGGAGAAAATCGGCATTGCAGTCGGGAAACTGATTGCACCCTTGTTGATCGGCGGATTGCGCAAGTACCGGCCGATCCATGCCGACACCGTGGCCGCGGCGATGGTGTACGTGGCCAATCACGATGTCCCTGCCGGCGTGATCGAATCGGACGCCATTACCCGGCTGGCGTCACCGGAATCCTGACTACCGAAAAAACGTTCTTACCGCAAAGGCGCAAAGATCAACAAGAGAAGAAACGCGATAACGGCTGAAAAACGACACCGTTGAAGCGTCAACGGTACGGGTTGACCTCAAGCATCCGTATTTTCACTGTTTTCCTTTGCGTTCCCTTTGCGTCGTTGCGCCTCTGCGGCGAAAAGTTCTATGTCAAGCGGCGACGGCGCGCACTGACTGCACTTTGTTCGGAAGGGCTGCATACGCGTGGTAAGCGGCAGCCTCGGCGGCGCCGAACTCCACTTTCATGCCGAAATCCGCAAACACCGTTTCCAGCGCGCATAGCGACAACATCACGTTCTCCATCTTGCAGGAGTAACCCATGATGCCGAAGCGCCAGATCTTGCCGGCGAGATCGCCCAGGCCGGCGCCGATCTCCAGGTTGTAATCCAGCAGCAGGCGCCGGCGCACTTCCTTTTCGTCCACCCCAGGCAGCACGGTCACCGCGTTCATCTGCGGCAGGCGGTAGGGTTCTTCGACCAGGTAGTTCAATCCTAGCGTCTCGAGGCCGGCCTTGAGCGCCTTGTAATTGCGCTGGTGGCGTGCCCAAGCGTTTTCCAGGCCTTCCTCGCGCAGCATCAGCAGGGCTTCGTGCAGCGCGTACAACGAATTGGTCGGCGCGGTGTGGTGATAGGTGCGATTGGTCGCGCCCCAGTAGCCGAGCAGGAGGTTCACGTCCATGAACCAGCTGTGCACCTTTTCCTTGCGGTTCTTCACCATCTCGACCACGCGGTCGCTGAAGCTGATCGGCGACAGCCCCGGCGTGCAGGACAGGCACTTCTGGCTGGCTGAATAGACCGCATCGATTCCCCATTCGTCGGTCAGGACCGGCGTGCCGCCGAGCGAGGTGACCGCGTCCATGATGGTGAGCGCGCCGTGTTTGCGGGCGAGTTCGGCGAGGGTCCTGGCGTCCGATTGCACGCCGGTCGAGGTTTCGGCGTGCACGAAGGCGAGGATTTTGGCATCCGCGTTGGCCTTGAACGCGTCCTCGACTTTTTGCGGATCCACCGGCGTGCCCCAACGGTCCTCCACCACGACAGCCACGCCGCCGCAGCGCTGGATGTTCTCGATCATGCGGCCGCCGAACACGCCGTTGCGGCAGACGATGACCTTGTCGCCGGGGTTGATCATGTTGACGAAGCACATCTCCATCCCCACCGATCCAGGGCCGGAAACCGGGAAGGTCAGCGCGTTGTTGGTCTGGAAGGCATAGCGCAGCGACTCCTTCAGTTCCTCCATCATTTCCACGAACACGGGATCGAGATAGCCGATGGTCGGCTTGCCCATCGCCGAAAACACCCGCGGATGGATCTCCGAAGGACCCGGTCCCATCAGATGGCGTTGCGGCGGATAGAAGGAAGAGATCTTCTTCTTCGGTGCGTAGTCTTGGCTGGACATGGTTTCCCCGGCAGGAAAGTTGGAATCGTGGACTGCGCACGGCGCATGAAAACGTGGCGCAGAAAGACGCGCAGTGTAGCAAGGTCCCGGCGCGCGGGCCAAGCTGAGTTGCTTAGGATTTAAGCAGGTCGAACTGCTCAGTCGTGGGTCTGGCGTAGCCCGATCCGGTACACGAGCATGCCGGCGATCATGGCCGCAACGAAAGCCCAGACTCGCGCATCGCCGAAGGCAGCGCTCACTATTGCCGGACCCGGACAGAACCCGCCCAGCCCCCAGCCGACGCCGAAGACGAGCGCGCCGACCATCAGGAGCGCCTCGAGGCTGTCCTTCTCCGGGACGGTGAACCGGGGGGCAAGCAGCGGCGTTCCCTGGCGCAACGCCAGGCGATACAGCACGCCGAACACCGCGACTGCGCCGCCCATCACCAGCGCCAGACTCGGGTCCCATTTGCCGGTGATGTCGAGAAAGCCGATGACTTTTGCCGGATTGCTCATCTGCGAAACGATCAGCCCGGCGCCGAACACCAGGCCGCAGACCAAGGCGACGATGGCGCGCTTCACGGCTGGTGTACCCAGAAATAGACGGTGACCATCCCGGCCGCCATGAACAGCAGCGTCGCCGCGATCGAACGCGGCGACAGGCGCGACACGCCGCACACGCCGTGACCACTGGTGCAGCCGCTGCCCATTTGCGTGCCGAGGCCCACCAGAGCGCCGGCGAGCAACACCTGGCCGTAGCCGGCTTCGAGATTGAACTGCGCTTCGCCGGGGAACAAGACGACGGCGGCGAGTCCGGCCAGAAACAGTCCGGCAATGAATGCCGCCCGCCAGGCGAAATCGTCTCCGCGCGAAATCATCGCCGTGCCGAGAATGCTGCTGACGCCGGCCTGGCGCCCGAGCAGCCACCACATGCCGGCGGCAGCCAGGCCGATCAGCGCGCCGCCGATCAGGGCCGACCACGGCGTGAAATTAACGATTGTCACTTGCTTTCCGCCGCCTTGCCGATCGGTAGCTGGAGCAGCTTCGCCGAAAAGTCCTCCTCGTCGAAGGCAATGTCGCCGTCGAGGTAGGCGTCCGACTGGGTCTTGAGGTTCTTGAAATCGAAGTGTTGCGGGTCGAGCAGGTGCGAGGGCGAAACCCGCTGCAGGCTGGCGAACATGGTCTCCAGGCGGCCGGGGAATTTCTTCTCCCACTCGCGCATCATCTCCTTCACCACCTGGCGCTGCAGGTTTTCCTGCGACCCGCAGAGATTGCAGGGGATGATCGGGAACGCGCGGATCTTCGCGTATTCCTCCAGATCCTGTTCCTTGCAGTAGGCCAGCGGGCGGATGACGATGTGGGCGCCATCGTCGCTGACCAGCTTGGGCGGCATCGCCTTGAGCCGTCCGCCGTAAAAGAGGTTGAGGAAAAACGTCTCGAGGATGTCGTCGCGGTGGTGCCCGAGGGCGATCCGGTTTGCGCCGATTTCCTTTGCCACCCGGTAGAGCGCACCGCGGCGCAGCCGCGAGCATAGCGAGCACATGGTCTTGCCTTCGGGGATGACGCGCTTGACCACGCTGTAGGTGTCTTGTTCGACGACCCGGAACGGCACGCCGATCGCGGTCAGGTACTCGGGCAGCACCTCGGTGGGGAATCCCGGGTGCTTCTGATCGAGGTTGACCGCGACGATTTCGAAGTCGATCGGTGCGTGTCGCTTGAGCGACAGCAGGACGTCGAGCAGCGCGTAACTGTCCTTGCCGCCAGACAGGCAGACCATAACCTTGTCGCCAGGGCGGATCATGTCGAAGTCGGCAACGGCTTCGCCGACCTGGCGGCGCAGCCGCTTGGCGAGTTTGTTGCCTTCGTAAATCTGTTTCTGCAATGTCGCCATTTATTCCTGCTTCGCGCGGAAAATCTCGAAACCGATCGATTCGCAGTCGGGATATACGTCAGGCTTCTCGCTGGACACCCG
>JBGQGT010000048.1:0-10086 GCA_041497595.1 Gammaproteobacteria bacterium | reverse complement strand
CCACAACATTGATCAGCGAAAACAGCACCGCGGCGCTGCCGATGTCCTTGGCGCGTTTGGCGAGCTGGTGATGCTCGAGCGATACCCGGTCTACCGTCGCTTCCACCGCGGAGTTCAGCGGCTCGACGATCAGCACCACCAGCACCGAGGCGATCATCAGCGCCTTGCCCGTGCCCGGCGCCGGCAGGAACAACCCCAGTGGGATCAGGACCAGCGCGAGCCACACTTCCTGGCGGAATGCGTCTTCGTGCCGGTACCCGGCTTTGAGGCCGTCGAACGAATAGAACAGCGCGTTCCAGATGCGCCGCAATCCGGTTTTGCCCTTGTGCGGGCTCTCTATCTGACCGGAGTCCATTTGAGATCGAGTTCGCGCGCGGCCCTGACGTCGTCGAGCCGGCGCACCGGAGTGGTGTGCGGCGCGGATTTGACGAGGTCCGGATCGCTGTGTGCCTCGTCGAGGATTTCCTTCATCGCCGCGACAAATGCGTCCAGCGTTTCCCTGGATTCGGTCTCGGTCGGTTCGATCAGCAGACATTCCGGCACCAGCACAGGAAAGTACGTGGTCGGGGCGTGGAAGCCCTTGTCGAGCAGGCGTTTGGCCACGTCCATCGCCGTGACGCCGGTTTTTTCCTTCAGGCCCTTCAGGGTGACGATGAACTCGTGGCTGGCGCGCCGCGAGTCGAATGCAACGTCGAATCCGGCCTTGCGCAACTGAACCATGAGGTAATTGGCGTTCAGCGTGGCAAACTCCGCCACCCGCCGCATGCCATCGCGCCCGAGCATGCGCGCATACACGTAGGCGCGCAGCAGCACCCCGGCGTTGCCGCCAAATGCAGACATGCGGCCGATCGACTGCGGACAGTCCTCCTCCGAAAGCCAGCGGAAACGCCCACCCTCCTTCGCCACGATCGGAAGCGGCAGGAAGGGCAACAACCGCTGCGCAACGCCCACCGGCCCCGCTCCCGGACCGCCGCCGCCATGGGGCGTGGCGAACGTCTTGTGCAGGTTCATGTGGATCACGTCGAAACCCATGTCGCCGGGCTTCACCTTGCCGAGGATCGCGTTCAGATTGGCGCCGTCGTAGTAGAGCAACCCGCCCGCGCCATGCACGATGTCACGGATGTTCTCGATGGTGCGCTCGAATACGCCCAGCGTGGACGGATTGGTGAGCATCAGTCCCGCCGTGCGCGGCCCAACCGCGGTGGCCAGCGCGCCGAGGTCGACGTTGCCTTCGCGGTCGGTCGGCACTTCGGTCACCGTATAGCCGCACATGGTCGCGGTTGCCGGATTGGTGCCGTGCGCAGCGTCCGGAACGATGATCTCGCTGCGGGCGTCGTTACCGCGCGCGCGGTGATAGGCGCGGATCATCGCGACGCCGGCGAATTCGCCCTGCGCACCGGCCATCGGTGCCAGGCTCACCCCCTCCATTCCGGTCACTTCCTGCAGGATATCCTGCAATTCGTGCATGCAGCCGAGATAGCCCTGGCCGGTCTCTGCCGGCGCGAGCGGATGACGAGCCAGGAATTCCGGCAACATCGCCAGCGCGTTGCATGCCCGCGGGTTGTACTTCATGGTGCAGGAACCAAGCGGATAAAAATGCGTGTCGATGGAGAAGTTCCTTTGCGACAGGCGGGTGTAGTGGCGCAGAGCATCCAATTCGGACACTTCCGGCAGCAGCGGCAATCCGCTGCGCAGCAACTCCGCGGGCAGGTCCGCGGTGGTTGCCGGCGGCGGCGCCTGAGCGTGGGCGCGGCGTCCGTGTCTGGACTGATCGAAGACGAGCATGCTGTTCAGGGTCGGCGATTCGGGCGCGGTTCATGCGCGCACAGGCCGGCTGTTGTCCGTTACCACATTATTTCAGCGCCGCCAGGGCCGCGTCGTAATTCGGCTCGTTGGCGATCTCCGGCACCAGCTCGGAGTGCAGCACCTTGTTGTTCTGGTCGAGCACCACCACCGCCCGCGCCGTCAACCCCTTGAGCGGGCCGTCGGCGATGTCCACGCCATACTTGCCGTGAAAATCCCTGCCGCGAAAAGTGGACAGCGTCACCACGTTGTTGAGCCCCTCGGCACCGCAGAAGCGTGACATCGCAAACGGCAGATCGGCCGAGATCACCAGCACCACCGCGTTGTTCATCCCCGAAGCCTTTTGATTGAACACGCGCGTGGACTGCGCGCAGGTCGGCGTGTCCAGGCTCGGCACGATGTTGAGCACTTTGCGTTTCCCCGCGTAGTTTCTCAGCGACACATCGGCAAGGTCTTTGCCGGTCAGGCTGAAATCAGGCACGGCGTCGTCTTTCTTCGGCAGCTTGCCGGCCACAGCGACGGGATTGCCTTTGAGCGTTACGGTTGCCATTTGACTCTCCTCAAGTAAATCCTGCTTGTGAATTGTGAAATGCAGTTTCAACCGCCTGTCGCCGCGGCAAGCGCCGCGGCGTAGGCATCGAGATCGGCTTCGGTCTTGGTCTCGGTGGCGCAGACCAGCAGCGCTGCCCCGAGACCCGGGTAATCGCGGGAAACATCGTGGCCGCCAAGGATTCCACTGGAGCACATGTTCGCGAGCACCCTTTCGGCCGGCCGCGGCAGCCGGACCACCACCTCGTGGAAAACCGGCGCGCTGAAAACCCGCTGCACGCCGGGGATACGTGTCACCTTCTCCAGCAGCAACCGGGTATTGGCATGCGATTGCGCAGCCACGTTCTTCAGCCCCTGGGCGCCGAGCATCGCCAGGTAGATCGTCGCGGCCGTGACCGCCAGGCCCTGATTGGTGCAGATGTTCGATGTGGCTTTGGAACGGCGGATATGCTGTTCGCGCGCCTGCAGCGTCAGGGTGTATCCGCGCCGTCCTTCGACATCGACCGTGCCGCCGACGATGCGGCCGGGCATCTGCCGCACCAGTGCCTGCTTGCACGCCATGAATCCGAAGTAGGGTCCGCCGTTGGCGAGTGGCACGCCCAGCGGCTGGCCTTCTCCGACCGCGATGTCGGCGCCGTGGCTGCCCCATTCTCCGGGGGATTTCAGCAACGCCAGCGCAGTCGGGTTGACGCAGGCAATCGTCAATGCGCCGTGCGCGCGCGCCCAGTCGGTCAAGGCGTCCACCGTTTCAAGCACGCCGAAAAAGTTCGGCTGCGCAACTACAAGCGCCGCGAAATCTGCCTTGCCCAGCGACTCCAATGTTTCGATGGATACCCGGCCATCCGTCGCAGAGTACGGCACCTCGACCAGTTCGATGCGTTGATTGGATACGATGCTGGCAACCACGCGCCGGTAGACCGGATTGACACCGGCAGGAATCAGCACGCGCCGTGCCGATTTGTGCAGGCGCACCGCCATCAGCACCGCCTCGGCAAGCGCGGAAGCGCCGTCGTAGAGGCTGGCGTTGGTGACATCGAGGCCGGTGAGCGAAGCCATCATGCTCTGGTATTCGTAGAGCAGTTGCAGCGTGCCTTGGCTCGCTTCCGCCTGATACGGCGTATACGAAGAATAGAACTCCCCGCGCGTGGCGATCTGCCAGACCGCTGCCGGAATGTGATGTTCATAGGCACCGGCACCGATGAAGTTGAGCATCGGCCGGTCTTGGCGCGCGCGCTCGTGCATCAGGCGCGTGACCTGCATTTCGTTCATGCCTGCAGGGATGCCCGCCAGCCCGTCGCTCTTGAGGCTTTGCGGAATCTCGTCGAACAGCTGCTCGATGGTCGAAACGCCGATCGCCGCGCACATGGCGCAAATGTCTTCCTCGGTGTGGGGGATGAAGGGCATGTCAGTGCCATGAGGCGTGAGGCGAGAGGCGTGAGGGGGGTACACGCGGCCCGTAACCAGATACCCGTGATGTGCGCCGATGGATATGCCGTTCCGATGAACACGCCGCCGATGGCGCCACGCGCATTGGCTCTTTCACCTTTCGCCTCTCGCCTCTCGTCTCACGCTTTTCGCCTCACGCCTCACCGTCAATGCGCTTCCGCCTCGACCAGCTTCTGATAACCCGCCGCGTCCAGCAACGCTTCCAGTTCGGCCGGGTTGCTGGGCTTGAGACGGAACATCCAGGCGTCGTACGCGCCCTCGTTGATTTTCTCCGGCGCGGTCTCGAGATTGCCGTTCACCGCCACGACCTCCCCGGAAATCGGTGCGTAGATATCGGAGGCGGCTTTCACCGATTCGACCACGCCGCATTCCTCGCCTTTCTTCAGCTTGCGGCCGAGCGCCGGATTTTCCACGAATACAAGGTCGCCCAGCAGGTCCTGTGCGTGATGCGTGATGCCTACGGTCACGGTCCCGTCGGCTTCAGGCCGCGCCCATTCGTGGCTGTCGGTGTATTTCAGATTGGCAGGAATCGACATGAAAGCTCCAGATATTCAACGGATCGAAGAAGAAAGGCCGGCGACCAGGCTGCGTCCGTTCCGCACGAAGGGATATTTTACCGTTCTTGCCGGCAGCCACTTGTCGCGGATCTTCACTTTCGCCGATTCCCCGGCTTGCACGCCGATCGGCAACCGCGCCAGCGCGATCGAAGTGTCCAGCGTGGGCGAGAAGCTGCCGCTGCTGATCTCTGCGCGACCGTTGCGTGTCTCGACTTCCTGATGCGCGCGCAGCACGCCGCGCTCGAGCAGCACCAGGCCAAGCATCTGCGCACGCGGTGACGCGGCAAGCAGCGCCGCCTTGCCGACAAAGTCGCGCGGGCTTTCCAGGTCCACAGTCCATTTCAGGCCGCACTCCAGCGGGGTCACGGTTTCATCCATGTCCTGGCCGTAGAGGTTCATCCCCGCCTCCAGGCGCAGCGTATCGCGCGCGCCCAGGCCCGCCGGGCCTACGCCGGCATCGAGCAGCGCCTGCCACAGGCCCGGCGCTTCAGCGGCCGGCAGCATGATCTCGAACCCGTCCTCGCCGGTGTAGCCGGTGCGGCCGAAGAAAAACGCGCCCCACTCTGCAGCGAAGAACGGTCCCAGCGCCTCGGTCGCCGGTTTCGATTGCGGCAGCGCCTGCCACACTTTCGCGCGCGCCGCCGGCCCCTGCACCGCGATCATTGCCAGGTCGCGCCGCGGCGTGATCGTCACGGCGGCTGCGGCGCGCGTCCTTTGCGAAGACATCCACGCCAGGTCCTTGTCCGCGGTTGCGGCATTGACCACCACGCGAAAGCGTCGCGGGTCACGAAAGTACACGATCAGATCGTCGAGAATGCCGCCCGAGTCGTTGAGCATGCATGAGTAAAGCGCTTTGCCCGGGATCTGCAGACGATCCACGTTGTTGGCGAGCAACTGCCTCAGGAAGGTGCGGGCGCCTTCGCCATCCACGTCCACTGCCAGCATATGCGAGACGTCGAACATGCCGGCGTCCTTGCGCACCCTGTGGTGCTCTTCGATCTGCGAGCCGTAGTGCAGCGGCATCTCCCAGCCGCCGAAGTCCACCAGCCTGGCGTTGAGTGCGCGATGGGCGGCGTTGAGCGGAGTCTGCTTCAGCATCGCGGGCAGCTCAAGGATAGAACAGGTAAAGGCGGTAACCGGCGGCACGCAACCCGCCGGTGTCCAGAAACAGCCGGAGCGGCAACTCTCCCCCCGCTTTCAGTCCATCGGCTGCTTGAGTCCATTGCAGATACTCCGCCGGCAGAAAAACGCGGCGCGCGATGGTCTGTTCCTGCGAGTTGGTCAGCGTAAGCTCGAACGCCGGATAGTCCTGCTCCGCCGGCGCGCGATTGCGCACCGCGACCGTCAGCTCGATTTCGCCGGGGCGGGCCGGATCCGGCGCTTTCATATCCGAAGCCTCGATATGGAGAAAGCTGGCCAGCCGCGGCAGCGCCACGGTGCAGCCCAACCAATCACACGCCCGCTGGTAGTACATCCGGGATTGCGGAACCAGCACCATCAGCTCGTTGCGAAACGCGTACGCCGCCTCTAGGGCGAGCACTCCGAGCAACAGCAGCGACAGGCTCACCCACAGGCCGGTACGGCGCGGCGCCACCGGCATCCGGAATTCCCATTCATACAGGCTTGCGGCCGGATCCGGCCGCGACGCAGACGCCGCCGGTTTTTCCTTCGGCCACACCGGCATTGGGATCGGCACTGACTTTTCGACGTGCGGTTTTTCGGCGGGCACCGCTGGCGGCGGCAATCCGGATTGCGCTGGAGACGGCGCTTCGCGTTCCGGCGCGGTCGGCTGAGGCTCCTCGGCCGTGAGCGTCGCGAACGCGTCGAATACCTGTTTACATTGGCCGCAGCGCACCTGGCCGCTGGAAGCCTGCAGTTGCTGGGTGGTCACCCGAAAAGTCGTGCCGCAGTGCAGGCAGCGCGTGTACAGGTTCATGGCATCCGCTTCAATTGACTCTCTTGCCGCATAACCTGATCCAGCCTTGCTCCTCGACAGGGGGTTCCATGTCGAACCATTCCGAGTAGGCATCGGCAACAGCCCTTGTCTGCGGCGCCAGGATCCCGGACAGCACCACATGTCCGCCCGGCACTGTCAACTCCGCGAGCAGCGGGGTCAGTATTTTGAGCGGACTGGAGAGGATATTGGCCATGACGATATCTGACGGTTGCGGCCGCGGCCCGTCCGCACCAACGAAGCTTGCGGCCACGCGATTCTGTTGGGCATTGTAACGGCTGGCGACCAGCGCCTGCGGATCGATGTCCACGCCCACCACGCGGCCGGCGCCGAGTTTCGCCGCAGCGATGGCGAGGATGCCGGAGCCGCAACCGTAGTCGATGACGCTGCTGCCGGGGAACAGATGCCGGTCCAGCCAATCCAGGCACAGTCGCGTGCTCGGGTGGCTGCCGGTGCCGAAGGCGAGCCCCGGGTCGAGCACGATATTGATGGCGGAGCCATCCGGCGCGGCGTGCCAGCTCGGCACGACCCACAGCCGCGCCGACACGCGCATCGGCGCGAACTGGCTCTGCGTGAGCTTCACCCAGTCCTGCTCGGGGACTTCCGCGGTGCGATATTCGGGGACCGGGTCGAGGCCGGCGGCCGCGCAGGCGCGGTTGAGTACCGCGGCAGCGTCGATGCCGGGATCGAACAGAGCAATCAGGCGATTGCTGCCAAAGGCCAGTTCGGCAACTTCGCCCGGTTCCTGGAAAATCGGGGTTTCCTGCCCGGTGCCGGCACGCGCGTCGGCCACGTCCACGGAAATGGCGCCGGCCTCGAGAAGCGCGTCCGACAGCGCCGTCACCTGCGCGGCATCGAGCGTGAGTTCAAGAGCAAGCCAAGCGATGCCATACCTCCGCGGAATTCGCCGCTACTCCACTTTGCTGTACTTGGCGAGCTTCTCTTCCAGGTAATGGATGCTGGTGCCGCCGCGCATGAATGCGCTATCCAGCATCAGCTCCTGGTGCAGCGGCAGGTTGGTCTGAATGCCCTCGACGATCATTTCAGAGAGCGCGACGCGCATGCGCGCGATCGCCTGGTCGCGGTTGTCGCCGTAGGCAATGACCTTGGCGATCAGGGAATCGTAATACGGCGGCACGAAATAACCGTGATAGACGTGCGAGTCCACGCGGATCCCGGGCCCGCCCGGCACGTGCCACGAGGTGATGCGCCCCGGCGACGGCGTGAACTTGTAAGGATGCTCGGCATTGATCCGGCACTCGATCGCGTGCCCGCGGAATTCGATGTCTTTCTGCCGGAACGGCAGTTTCTGTCCCGCGGCCACCAGAATCTGGGTCTTCACGATATCCACGCCGGTGATCATTTCGGTCACCGGGTGCTCCACCTGAACGCGCGTGTTCATCTCGATGAAGAAGAACTCGCCCTTCTCGTAGAGGAACTCGAAGGTGCCCGCCCCGCGATAGCCGATCTTGCGGCACGCCTCGGCGCAGCGCTCGCCGATGCGGACGCGCTCCTTCATCGGTATCAGCGGCGCGGGAGCCTCCTCGATGATCTTCTGGTGGCGACGCTGCATCGAACAATCGCGGTCGCCGAGATAAACCGCGTTGCGGTGCTCGTCAGCGAGCACCTGGATCTCGACGTGACGCGGCGTCTCGAGGAACTTCTCCATGTAAACCATCGGGTTGCCGAATGCGGCCTTCGCCTCCTGCCGGGTCATCGTAACCGCGTTGATCAGCGCCGCCTCAGTATGCACCACCCTCATGCCGAGTCCGCCGCCGCCGCCGGCCGCCTTGATGATCACGGGATAGCCGATCTTGCGCGCCACCTTGACGATTTCCTGCGCCTCCTCGGGCAGCGCGCCTTCGCCTCCGGGCACAACCGGCACGCCGGCCTTGGTCATCGCGTGCTTGGCGCTTACCTTGTCGCCCATCAGCCGGATGGTGTCGGGCCTCGGCCCGATGAACACGAAGCCGCTTTTTTCCACCCGCTCGGCAAAGTCGGCGTTCTCGGACAGAAAGCCGTAACCCGGGTGAATCGCCTCGGCGTCGGTCACTTCGGCGGCGCTGATGATCGCCGGCACGTTGAGGTAGCTTTCCGAGGAGGCGGCCGGGCCGATGCACACCGACTCGTCGGCAAGACGCACGTACTTGGCGTCGGCGTCGGCCACCGAGTGCACCGCGACCGTCTTGATGCCCAGTTCGCGGCAGGCGCGCTGTATGCGCAGCGCGATCTCACCGCGGTTCGCTATGAGGATTTTTTCGAACATGGAAAATTTTGCGCGCGCCGCCTGGAAAAAAACCAGGCCGGCAGGTCGATGCTCAACCGATCAGGAATAGCGGCTGGCCGTACTCGACCGGCTGGCCGTTCTCCACCAGCACGGACTTGATCGCGCCGCCCTGGTCGGCCTCGATTTCGTTCAACAATTTCATTGCCTCGATGATGCACAGCGTATCGCCGGCATTGACCGATTGCCCGATTTCCACGAAAGGCTTGGCGCCGGGCGCCGAGGAGCGATAGAACGTGCCGACCATGGGTGATTTCACCACATGCCCTTCAGGCTCGGCCGGGGTTTCCGGTGCCGCTGCCGGCGCGGCTGCAGCCGCCGCCGGAGCCGCCGCCATCATGGTCGTGGCCTGGGGCATCGTCATTACCGCGGTCTGCAGCGCATTGCCGGCACGGCTGATCCGTACTTTTTCCTCGCCCTCGGTGATTTCCAGTTCGGCGATTCCGGACTCCTGCACCAGGTCGATCAGCTTCTTGAGCTTCCTCAAGTCCATATAGGCAGGTCTCTATTTGCTGGCTGTATAGGTCAGCGCGCACCGCAAGGCATACTCATAGCCTTGCGACCCCAATCCGCAGATCACCCCGACAGCCTGGTCGCTGAAATAGGAATGGCGCCGGAAGGGCTCGCGCGCGTGCACGTTGGAAAGATGCACTTCGATGTAGGGAATGCGCACCGCGGCGAGCGCATCGCGCAGCGCCACGCTGGTGTGGGTAAAGGCTGCCGGATTGATGATGACGAAATCGACGCCGGCGGGCCCGGCCTTCTGGACGCGCTCGACCAGCTCAGCCTCGGAGTTGCTCTGAAAGCTGTCGAGCTTGGCCCCGGCTTTCAGCGCCAGCGCCAGCAAACGCTTGTTGATCTCCGTCAGGGTTTCCGCTCCATAGATCTCCGGCTCGCGAGAGCCGAGAAGATTGAGGTTGGGGCCGTGCAGGACGAGAACCTTTCTGGGGCGTACAGGGCCGGAGGAAGCCGCCTTTCCACCCTTCGAGGCGTTTTTCATAGCGGCAAGTTTGCCGCAGTTTCCGGGAATTTGTCCAGTTTTGGCGGATTTTTGGCCCATTCAACGGGCCTGGATTTTGCGTTTCCGCGGCCCTTATCCTGAGGCTCGGGCGCAACCCCGGCGATGCTGCGCCGTTGTCCTGAGCAAACTCGAAGACTAATCGTCAGGACCCGGACGAATCCGGAGTTTTAAACGCAGTTCGTGGAACTTGGCTCCGTATCGCAACACGTTCGAAGCGAAATTCACATCGCAGGCTGGATGATCGCGGTCAATTTTTGCTCGTTCAGGCCCCCAAGTTCGGTCCCAATCAACCGGCCCTGGCGGTCCACGATAACTGTGAAAGGCAGGCCGCCGCGTTCGTTTCCAGCGACCCTGGCGAGTTCGATCGCGTCGATTTCGCCGATTAGAACCGGATAGTTCATGCGGTACTTTTCGGCGAATTCACGCACTTTTACCGGATTATCAACGGCGATCCCGACAAATTGCAGCCCTT
>JBGQGT010000047.1:0-10096 GCA_041497595.1 Gammaproteobacteria bacterium | reverse complement strand
CTGGCAGCGTTCAAGTCCCTGCAGCGCGGCAATGCCCCGGTAATGCACGCCGTGACCGACAAGATGACGCTGGAGCAGATGCGCGCAGTGGCCGAATACGCCACTTCGAGATGATAATGGATGGGCTGCGGCGCCGCATTCGCGCCTGTGTCGCCGGGACACTGCGGCTCCCGGACGCCACCTCGGACCTTCCATGATTCCGGGTTATCGATTTAGCGCACTCCTGTTGCCAGCCGTTCTCACCCTCATGCCGGCGCCTTCCGGCGCACATGCGAACGACGCTGAGTTGCGCGCGCTGCGTCAGCAGGCCGACGAACTGAAGAATACCGTCCGTCAACTGCAGCAAAGAATCGACGCCCTGGAGAAGAAGGACGACGCACCCTGGGTTCCGGCGACGAACGCGCCGGCGCCTGCGTCAACTGCACCCGCGCCTTCCGCCCCGAACGCCGCGGAGCGGGTTGCGCCCGCCGCAAAGGCGTCGGTCGACGACAAAGTCGTGACCCTGCGCAAGAGCTGGCGGCGCATTTCCACCGGCAAGACGCAGGCGGACGTCAAGGAGACGCTGGGACCGCCGAGCAAAGAGACCCTCATCAACGGCAAGGTCGTCTGGTATTACTACTATGCGGGCCTCGGTGCGGGCTCTGTGTTCTTCAACGGCGACGGCCACATCTCAAGCAGCCAGCCGCCGAGCCTCGGCTGGGATTTCTAGACGCTGCGCTGGCACGCGCAGGAAGTTTGCGGAACGATCTCACGCGCGCTGGCTCCCGAACTGCAACGCCGCCAGACGTGCATACAGCGGATTCGACGCGAGCAGCGCCTCGTGCGTGCCGATGCCGACGAGCCGGCCGCTCTCGATCACCGCGATGCGGTTCACGCTTTTCACCGTGGAAAGCCGGTGCGCGATGATCAGCGTGGTGCGCGCCCGCAGCAGCCGCTCCAGCGCCAACTGCACCATGCGCTCGCTTTCCGAATCGAGCGCGCTGGTCGCCTCGTCCAACAACAGGATCGGCCGGCCGGACAGGATGGCGCGGGCGATCGCCAGCCGCTGCCGCTGGCCGCCGGAGAGCCGCACGCCACGCTCGCCCAGCCAGGTATGGAATCCCTGCGGCAGCTTCTCGACGAACTCGGTCGCGAACGCCGCGTCACAGGCACGCCGGACTTCCTCGTCCGAGGCGTCCGGCCGGCCGTAGCGCACGTTCTCGGCGACGCTGGCCGCGAAAATGGCCGGCTCCTGCGCCACCAGCGCGATGCGCCTGCGCAATGCTTGCGGATCGACGTGCTTCACGTCCACGCCGTCGACTCGCACCGTGCCGCGCTCGGGATCGTAGAAGCGCAGCAGGAGCTGGAACACCGTGGACTTGCCCGCCCCCGAAGGGCCCACCAGTGCCAGACTCTCTCCCGGCCGGACATCGAGCGAAAAATCCTCCAGTGCCGCCTGGTTGGGACGCGACGGGTAGTGGAACGTCACTGCCTGCAGTTGCACCGATCCGACCGGCGGCTCGGGCAGTGCAATCGGTTGTGGTGGCGCGGTGATCTCGGGACGCGTGTCGAGAATCTCGATCAGCCGCTCGGCCGCGCCGGCACCACGCTGCAAGTCGCCGATCACCTCGCTCAACGCGCCGGCCGCGCTCGCCACCATCGCGGCGTAGAACACGAACGCCGACAGTTCGCCGGGCGTGATGTTGCCCGCCAGAACATCATGCCCGCCGATCCAGAGAATGACTCCAACGCCTGTGAACACCAGCACGATCACCGCGGAGATCAGCGAAGCGCGCACCCGGATGCGGCTGCGCGCCGTATCGAACGCCGCTTCGGCGCGGTTGCCGAACAGGCGCCGGTCCTCGTCTTCATGACCGTAGGCCTGCACCGTGCGCACTTCATGCAGGGCCTCGTCCACGTAGCTGCCGAGGTCCGCCACGCGGTCCTGGCTGGCCCGGGCGAGTTTGCGCACGCGCCGCCCGAAGACCACAATCGGCCCGATCACCACCGGCACCATCAGCAACACCAGAGCCGTGAGCTTCCAGCTCGTCAGCATCAGCATCGCCAGCGCGCCCACGCCCAGCAGCCCGTTGCGCAGCGCCATCGACACGCTGGTGCCGACCACCTGTTCCAGCAGCGCGGTATCGGTGGTCAGCCGCGAGATCACCTCGCCGGTGCGCGCCTGCTCGAACCAGCCGGGAGACAGGCTCAGCAGGCGCGAGAACACCTCACGGCGGATGTCGGCGATCACCCGCTCGCCCAGCCATGAAATCAGATAGAAGCGCACCCAGGTCGCGACCGACATCACCACGATCACGCCCAGCAGGAAGAACAGCGCCTGATTGAGCGCCTGCGGATCGCCGACCGCGAAACCGCGGTCGATGACTTGTTTGAGCCCCTGTCCGATTACCAGGAAACATGCTGCCGCGACCACCAGCGCCAGCGCGAACACCAGCATGCGCGCGCGGTACGGCGTGGCGAAGCGCCACAGCACCGATAATGCGCGCAACTGGGCGCCGCCACGCAAGGGCTGCGGATTGCCGGCGTCGGCACGATTGGAGGTCATGAGGATTCGGCAGTCATTGCAGCCGGCGATGCCGCGCTCGGCACGGCAGGCACCGAAACCGTTGTTTGCAAAATTGCGCAATCAGTCTAATGCCCGCCATCGCATGCCCCAACCTCCACACCCCGAGTCGCGGGATCGGAAATTCCGCATTGTGAAATCCACAACCACATCGTAGCAAACGTCACCGCTCCGGGTATGATTTGCGTTCATAACAAGCAGTCCAATCGGAGGAGCACAACATGGGCAACGATCTCGAAATCGCCGCCATCGAGTATCACGAGCAGCCGACCCCGGGGAAAATTTCCGTCGTCCCCACCAAGGGCCTCACCAACCAGCGCGACCTCGCGCTCGCCTATTCGCCGGGCGTGGCGTTCGCCTGCAAGGCGATCGTGGCGGATCCTTCGCGCGCAGCACAACTGACTTCGCGCGCCAATCTGGTCGGTGTGGTGACCAACGGCACCGCGGTGCTCGGCCTGGGCAACATCGGCCCGCTGGCAGGCAAGCCGGTCATGGAAGGCAAGGCGTGCCTGTTCAAGAAGTTCGCCGGCATCGACGTATTCGACATCGAACTGGCCGAGAACGACCCGGACAAGCTGGTCGATATGATCGCCGCACTGGAACCCACTTTGGGCGGCATCAATCTCGAGGACATCAAGGCGCCCGAGTGCTTCTACATCGAAGCCAAGCTGCGCGAGCGCATGAAGATCCCGGTTTTCCACGACGACCAGCACGGCACCGCGATCATCGTCGGCGCGGCGATAACCAACGGGCTCAAGGTCGTGGGCAAGGACATTTCGAAGGTAAAACTGGTGTGCTCCGGCGCCGGCGCTTCGGCGATCGCCTGCCTCGATCTGCTGGTGAAGCTCGGGCTGAAACGCGAGAACATCATCGTCTGCGACTCGAAGGGAGTCATATACGAGGGCCGCGACAAAAGCATGGAGCCGAACAAGGCGCGTTACGCGCGCAAGACCGACGCACGCAAGCTTGTCGACGCGATGCCCGGCGCGGACATCTTCCTCGGCCTCTCGGGTCCGGGCGCGATGAAACAGGAGTGGATCAAGACCATGGCGGAGAAGCCGATGGTGCTGGCGCTCGCCAACCCGACGCCGGAAATCCTGCCCGAGGAAGTGAAGGCGGTGCGGCCCGATGCGGTGATCGCCACCGGCCGTTCCGATTATCCGAACCAGGTGAACAACGTGCTGTGCTTCCCGTTTATATTCCGCGGCGCGCTCGACGTCGGCGCCACCAAGATCAACGAGGAAATGAAGCTCGCCTGCGTGAAGGCGATCGCGGAACTCACCCAGGCCGAGCAGTCGGACGTGGTGGCCATGGCCTACGAAGGCCAGGAACTGTCATTCGGGCCTGAGTACATCATTCCCAAGCCCTTCGATCCGCGGCTCATCATTCGGATCGCACCGGCGGTGGCGAAGGCGGCGATGGACAGCGGCGTGGCAACGCGCCCGATCACGGATTTCGACGCTTACCGCCAGCAGCTCACCAACTTCGTTTACCACTCCGGGTTCGTGATGAAGCCGGTGTTCGCGGCGGCGAAGGCCGCGCCGCGGCGGGTGATCTACGCGGAGGGCGAGGATGAACGCGTGCTGCGCGCCGTGCAGGTGGTGGTGGACGAGCACCTCGCCAATCCGATCCTGATCGGGCGGCCGGAAGTGGTGGAAATGCGGCTCAAACGCTTCGGGCTGCGCATCAAGCCGGGGAAGGATTTCGAACTGGTCAACCCGGAGAGCGACGCGCGTTACCGGGAAGTGTGGACCGAATACTACAAGGCCATGAACCGCAAAGGCGTTTCCCCCGACGACGCGAGGGTGCACGTGCGCCAGTCCACGACGCTGATCGGCGCCATGCTGCTGCGCAGGGGCGATGGCGACGCGATGCTGTGCGGCACGTTCGGCCGCCACAAGGATCACCTGCGCCATATCGCCAACGTGACCGGCCTCAAACAAGGCGCGAGCATATTCGCCGCAATGAACGTGCTGCTGTTGGCAAAGCGTACGCTGTTCATCTCGGACACCTATGTCAACGAAGACCCGGGCGTCGAACAACTGGCCGAGATAGCGATCATGGCGGCCGAGGAAGTGAAGCGCTTCGGGGTGGCGCCCAGGATCGCTCTGCTGTCCCACTCCAACTTCGGCAGCGATGACTCGCCCGCCGCGCTGAAAATGAGCCGGGCCCGCGACCTGATCGAGAAGCTCGCCCCGGATCTCGAGGTCGAAGGCGAAATGCACGGCGACGCCGCGCTTTCGGAATCGATCCGCAACCGCGTGCATCCGGAATCCCGGCTGAAAGGCGAAGCGAACCTGCTGATCATGCCCAATCTCGATGCCGCGAACATTTCCTTCAACCTGCTGAAGATGACCGGCGGCGAAGGCGTGACCGTGGGACCGATCCTGCTGGGCGCCGCCAAGCCGGTGCACATCCTCACGCCGACCGCGACGGTGCGACGGCTGGTGAACATGACCGCCCTGTGCGTAGTGGATGCCAACGCGCCGCAGCGCGCGCTGTTCTGAGGGGCGATGCGTCGCGCACGATCTATGACGGCCCCCCGGACCGCAACACCTACGGCGCGCGCGGTGGGGTCTATATGCCGTTCAGCACGAACGCGGCGTTCAACGTCGGCGTGGTCTACGAGAAGATATCGGGGTGCAACCCGTCCACTTACAGCGATTGTTCGCAGTTGTACCCCGAGGACAGCGTCCTGTTCTCCTTCTGATCGTATTCCAGGAAAAACAAGAAGGGCACGTTCCGGTGCCCTTTTTCCTTTAATCCGCACCGCCCGTCACTTCAGCACGAATTCGACCAGTTCCACTTCCGTGGCACCTGAATTGGTGAATGTCGCTGTGGTGGTCTGCGGCTGGAACACGAATTGTGCTGGCGCAAGACGCATTTCGGTTTGCGTGTCCTCGGTTTCATGCACCATTTTTCCCTCGCCCATCGCCACGCGGATACTCGGGCCCGGTATCGTCAGTGGACCGATCGATGCACCGGGTGCAAGCTTGATGCGATAAGCGCCTACGCGCTCGTTGTCCAGTGCAGTCTCGACACCGGTCAAGGCTGGCAGCGCCACGTTCGCCGCTGCGGGATTTTCCATCGGCTTCAGCAGTTCGATGCCGATCGCGCGGAACGTGCCTGGCCCGCGATTGATGAAGCGATGCGTGTAAGCGCCCTTCGAGGCGGCGTCGTAGTAACCGATGAAGCCGGCCTGCATTTTCACGTCCTTGGGTTCCTGCCCGTAGATCTGGTTGTAAAGCGTGACACTTGTCACCAGTACATACGGATAGTCGAGCGAATGAGTGTGATACAGCGTCTGTTCGCCTTCGGGAATTTCGACGTCGATGACGCGCACCCATTCGTTCTCCAGCTTCACGACATGGCGCGGCTCTTCGTTGGCCGGTACCACCCGGTCGTCGTTCGCGGCCATCGCAACACCGCAAGCCAGCATTGCGGCGACCGACATTGCGCACAGTGCCTCAACCAGCGTCACTGTTACTCTCCAACCTGTTCGATTGCGCCATGCCGCAATGCATCAGGCCAGCACGTAGCTGGTCTTCACAATGGTGAAGAACTCCACCGCGTAACGGCCCTGCTCTCGCGGACCGTAGCTCGAGCCCTTGCGTCCGCCGAAGGGCACGTGGTAATCCACCCCGGCCGTCGGCAGGTTCACCATCACCATCCCGGCCTGCGCATTCTTGCGGTAATGCGAAGCGTGCTTGAGCGAGGTCGTCACGATGCCGGAGGAAAGCCCGAAGGGCGTGTCGTTGGCGACCGCCAGCGCCTCGTCGTAGTCCTTGACCATCACCACCGATGCCACCGGACCGAACACTTCCTCGCGGTTGATGCGCATGCTGTTCACCGTATCGGTGAACAACGCCGGCTCCAGGTAGAAGCCCTCGGTGTCGCGCTTGAGCAGGTTGCCGCCGAAGGCGAGCCTGGCGCCCTCCTTCTTCGCCTCCTCTATATAGTAGAGGTCCTGGTTGAGCTGGTTCTTGTCCACCACCGGGCCCATCTCGGTGCCCTGCTTGAGCGCGTTGTCCACCTTCAGATTCTTCAGGCGCTCGACCAGCGCGCCCACGAACTTGTCGTGGATGCCCTTGGTGACGATCAGCCGCGAACTCGCCGTACAGCGCTGGCCGGTGGAGAAAAAGGCGCCGTTGACCGCGCATTCGACCGCCGTTTTCAGATCGGCATCGTCCAGCACCACCAGCGGGTTCTTGCCGCCCATCTCGAGCTGGATCTTGGCCATGCGTGCCACCGCTTTCGCCGCCACCTGCTTGCCGGTTTCCACCGAGCCGGTGAAGGTGATCGCATCCACGCGCCTGTCGTTGACCAGCGTTTCGCCGACCACGCTCCCCCGCCCCATCACGAAATTGAAGACGCCCTTGGGCACGCCGGCGTCCACGATGATTTTCGCGATCGCGTGCGCCATGCCGGGCACCAGGTCGGCGGGCTTGAACACAACGGTGTTGCCATACGCCAGCGCCGGGGCGATCTTCCACGCCGGGATGGCCGCCGGGAAGTTCCACGGCGAAATGATGCCGACCACGCCGATCGGCTCGCGAGTGAGTTCGACGTCGATGCCGGGACGTACCGAGGGCAGCAGTTCTCCGGAGCGGCGCAGCACTTCGCCGGCAAAAAACTTGAAGACGTTGGCCGCGCGCACCACTTCGCCGATGCCCTCCGGCAGCGTCTTGCCCTCTTCGCGCGACAGCAGCTTGCCGAGCTCTTCCTTGCGGGCGAGGATTTCGTTGCCCACCTTGTCGAGCAGGTCGGCACGTGCCTGGACGTTGAAAACGGCCCAGGCCGGGAAGGCCGCGCGCGCCGCTTCGATGGCGCGTTCGGTCTGCGCCTTGTCGGCCTGCGCGTACTCGGCGATGACGTCGCTGGTGTCCGAGGGATTGACGTCCCTGGAAGTAGTGGCGCCCGCGATCCATTCGCCGGCGATGTAGTTCTGCAGTTGTTGTGCGCTCATAGGTCCTCCTGAGGGGGGCGATGCTAGCACGGCGCGCGGGAGCCGGTCACGTCGCGGCGCCGGCCTTGCGCTTGCGCCGCAATGCGTGGAACGCATCCAGTTCCCACGGCCGCAACGCCAGCACGATGCTCGCCGGGCGGCGCACCCCCAGCGGCAGGTTCATGTCGTCGTTGTGCAGTTCGGAGAACTCGACGGCGAGCCGGCGCAGTCTGGCGATCACCTGGCTGCCGGATGCCGGGGACAGCATGCCGTTGATCACCATCATGAATTCGCCCGGCGCGTCGAAGCGCGAACGGAAGTACTCGGCTGCTGCGCGCGTCTTGAAGTACTGAAGGATCGGCCCGTTCGGCAGCCAGGAAAAAGTGCGCGTCACCAGCAGCCTGATGCGGTTCTTCGGCAGCAGTTCGAGAAACTTGATGTGGTCCAGCCTGAGCAGCAGCTGGATGCATTCGGACTTGGGGATCTCGTAGATCTCGGTGATCTGCTCCAGCGTCATGTGGTTGAGTGCGCACACCGCCGCCAGGAACATCTTGGGGTTGCCGACGATCTCGCGCTCCTGCTCCAAGGTGAGCCCGGAAAGGTAGTTGCGTTCGCTGTCCACCTCGCGCGCCAGGTCGGTCAGGCCGATTCCGGCCAACTGGCAGACCTGCTCGAAGCGCTCCAGGGTGAAGTGATTGGCGGCGAACATGCGCTTTACGCTCGCCTCGGAGAGCTTCAGCGTCTTGGCCACCTGGGCGTAAGTGAGTTTTCTGGCCTTGAGCGCCCGCTTTAGCGCTTCCACCACCGCCGCGGTCTGGGACATGGCTCCCCTTGAAAAAGCCCGAAAGTCTAATTATGCGATACCGAACGAATACCAGGTAGCAACACCTCTTGCGGCGCTTTTCCGGCGCTGGCCAAGTCGCCACGATGGCGCCGTCTCATGTCGCAGCCAATCAACCAACGCAGGCAAGGGAGAGAACGATGAAGACCCAGAATCTGGCTACCGCGCTCGCAGCCGCATTGACCCGCATTCCTGCCAGTACCCCTCCGAAACCGGAGGTTGCCGCTGATCTTCTGCTGGTAACCGCGCTTCGCAACAGTGCAACCGGGTGCGACCAGATTATCCAACGCCGTATTGGCGTTTATCCGGAGGCGATCCGCGCCATGTCGTGACGATCCTGTGCGGACGGGGAAAGCCCCCAGCGGGGCGATCCTCCGCCGCTTCGGCCGGTCACATCACGTGACCGGCCTTTTTTTGCCCATCACCTCACCCCAGCGCCCTCCCCGTCCCTGAGGGAGGCGGAGAGCGAGAAGGGAACCAGAGGTAGTACAGTTGTCCACCTCGTTTCTTGAGATGGCAGATGTATGCAACGGCTGAATCTAAGGACACGGATTTCCGTTGCGAACCCGCTGCTACCGCTGTAGCGCGACAACAACAGGAAACATTATGCATGGCACATCTCCTCACCCTCTCCGCCCAGTGGGGGAAGAAGGACGGGGTGAGGTGGGCGTCTGGTATGAGAAAATGCGGGACTTTCCGATAGTTAATGAGATGCCCATGCTTTCCCTTGCCGCCCGCCCCGCAGTCCAGCAGCTTCGCTCCTCCAAGATCCGCGAAGTCGCCAACGCCGGGATGGGCAAAAAAGATGTGATCGCGTTCTGGTTCGGCGAACCGGACGAGGTCACCCCGGATTTCATCCGCCAGGCCGGAATCGAAGCTCTGAAACGAGGGGAGACTTTCTATACCGAGAACCTCGGCATTCCTGAATTGCGCGACGCTATCGGCAATTACCTCTCTCGCCTGCATCGCCGTGGCGGAACCGGGCTGATCACCTCCGATAAAATTGCGGTAACCAGTTCCGGCATGTCTGCGCTGATGCTGACCACCCAATCTCTGGTGGGGCCGGGCGACCGCGTCGTGATCGTCACGCCGGTGTGGCCGAACCTGGTGGAAATTCCCAAGATCCTCGGTGCCGAAACCGTCACTTTCCCGCTCAGCTTCACGCCCGAAGGCTGGACGCTCGACCTCGAGCGCCTGCTGGCGACCCTCGAGACCGGAACGCGCGCGGTGTACATCAACTCGCCGAACAATCCGACCGGCTGGACCATCGACCGTGAAGCCCAGCGCGCGATCCTCGAACACTGCCGCACGCACGGCATCTGGATTCTCAGCGACGATGCCTACCAGCGGCTTTATTACGGCAACGGCGCGGCACCCTCTTTCCTCGACATCGCCGACACCCGCGACCGCGTCGTCAGCACCAACACGTTCTCGAAGTCGTGGCTGATGACCGGCTGGCGGCTGGGCTGGATCATGGCGCCGAAAGAACTCATTTCCAACCTCAGTACGCTGCTGGAATACAACACATCGTGCGCACCGTGCTTTGTTCACCGGGCCGGCATCGTCGCGATCGAGCAGGGTGAACCGGTGGTCGCCCGCACGCTCGCCCGCCTGCGAAAGGCGCGCGACTTCCTGGCGGCGCGGCTGCGCGAGATTCCCGGAATCGAGACGACTCTGCCACCCGGGGCCATGTATGCCTTTTTCAAAGTGCATGGCGTTACCGACAGTCTGGCGTTTTGCAAGAAAT